>JBEGMS010000087.1:0-6592 GCA_041182985.1 Actinomycetota bacterium | reverse complement strand
CGCCTGGTCGGAGACCCGGCTCGACGCCGAGTCGCCGGGCGACTGGGTCGGGGTCGAGTACACGGGCGCCGACGCCCACGGCGCGCTCGTCCGGGCGCGGCGGCTGTCGGCCGTCGCCTAGCCCCGCGCGATAGGCAGGCCATGCCCGTCTTCGAGCGCTCCATCGAGATCGACGCCCCCATCGCGGACGTCTACGCCTTCCACCTCGACACCCGCAACGCCGCGCGGATCGCCAGCAAGGGCCAGGAGTTCGTCTCCATCGTCGGCGACTTCCCGCTGTCGGAGGGCGACGAGGTCGAGCTCAACGTGCGCATGAAGCCGTTGCCCGGCGTCCAGAACTGGCGCGTCCGCATCACCGAGGTCGCCGAGCCCGTGCTCGTCGTCGACGAGCTGCTCAAGGGCCCCTTCGCGCGCTTCCGCCACGAGCACCGCTTCGCGCCGTCGGCGGGCGGCGGCACGCTCCTCACCGACCGCATCGAGTGGTCGCTGCCCGGCGGTCCCGCCGGTCGCCTCGCCGAGCCGATCGCCCGGCGCCTGATGGAGCGCTCCTTCGTCGAGCGCCAGGCGGCCACCAAGCGGATCCTCGAGGCCGAGGCCGCCGCCGTCCCGGCCTAGTCCAGGAAGTCGAGCCGCACCGGCCCGGGCAGCAGCCCCGCCGCGTGCCCGCGCTCGAGCAGCGCGGCGACCGCCGCGCGACCGCGCTCGCCGTAGTCGAGCGTGAGGTCGTTCACGTACATCGCGACGAAGCGGTCGTTGAGGTCCGGGGCGATGCCCCGTCCGTACTCGATGGCGTAGGCCAGCGCCTCCTCGCGGTGCTCCATGCCGACCCGGACGGCCTCCCGCAGGACGGCGGAGAGGTCGCGGGCCTGCTCCTCGGGCAGGTCGCGGCGGATCGCCACGGCGCCGAGCGGCAGCGGCATCCCCGTCTCGCCCTCCCACCAGGCGCCGAGGTCGAGCACGCGGCTGAAGCCCTCCTGCTCCCACGTCAGCTGGCCCTCGTGGATCACCACGCCGGCGGCCACGTCGCCCGAGCGCACCGCGTCCATGATCGCCTCGAAGTCGAGCTGCACCGGCTCGAACGCGGGCAGGGCGAGGCGCGCGGTCAGGAAAGCGGTGGTCTGGGGACCGGGCACGGCGACCCGCGCCCCCGCGAGGTCCGCGGGCGCGACCGGCTCGCGGGCGATCACGACGGGGCCGTAGCCCTCGCCGAGCGAGGCGCCGTGGCCGAGCAGGCGGTAGGCGTCCTGCACGCCGGGGTAGGCCCCGACGGAGAGGGCGGTCGCCTCGAGGCGGCCCTCCGCGGCCCAGCCGTTGAGGGTCTGGATGTCGGCCGGCACGAGCTCGATCTCGAGCCCGCGCAGGTCGAGCGCGCGCTCGGCGATCGCCCACACCATGAAGGCGTCATCGGGATCGGGGCTGTGCCCCACGCGGACCTGCATCGAGCTCCTCGGATCGGGGACGGGCGAGCGTACCACCCTCCTCCGCTTCGGCCGCCGCTACGCTGCAGCCCATGAGCGACCACGACGACGTCATCCCGCCCAGCCCCCAGCACCGCGAGGAGGAGGCCGTGCAGCACGTGCTGCGCGAGGTCCACTCCGGCCGCCACCTGCAGGACGTCCTCCAGGACTCCTACGTCACGGAGCGCACCGAGGCGGATGGCCACCAGCGCATCCTCGACCACCCCGAGGTCACCGCGGCGATCGGCGAGGACATCATCGCCGAGATGCGCCGCATGCTCGACGAGATCTAGACGCCGAGCGCGAGCCGGGCCAGCGCGAGCACCGCGGGCGCGGGGTCGATCAGCTTGACGACCACCAGGTCGTCAGCGGCCACGCGCGCGTCGACCTCCCCGCTCAGCACGTCGCCGAGCGGGGTCACCTCCTGCCAGTCGAGATGGCCCTCGGCCACGCAGTCGCGCAGGTCGTCGGCCAGCGCCCGGGCGATGCGCGGGGCGTCGCAGGCCGCGAAGGAGGCCTCGGCGAGCAGGCGGTAGTCGAGCTCGCGCCGGCCGGGCCGCTCGGCCCCCGCCGCGATCACGGACGCCCCCTCCGCGACCCAGTCCGCTCGCAGCACGGGGTCGCGCGCGTTGGTGGCGAGCACGATCAGGTCCGCGCCGCGGACCGCGTCCTGCGCCGCGCCGATCGGGGTTCCCAGCTCGCCGGCCACGGCCTGGGCCTCCGGATCGGGGTCGTGGACGCGCACGTCGGCAACCTCGATCGCGGCCCGCAGCTCGCCGACCACGCATCGGCCGAGGGGGCCCGCGCCGAGCAGCGCCACGCGGGCGGGTCCGGGCCGCAGGATCCGCGGCGCCGCGAGGCCGACGGCCGCCGCGGTCGCGATGCGCGCCGCATCGTCCGCCGCGAAGGACGCGGCCACGGAGCCCTCGGGGTCGATCAGGGTGCAGCTGCGCGAGGCCGTGCGGCGGCCGCCCGCCGTCACGAGCACGGCCCGCCAGCCCTCGTCGTCGACCGTGGTCACGACGCCGGTCCAGGCATCGCCGCGCAGGACGCGCTGCGGCGCCGGCAGGTCCTCGAACAGATCGACGGGGCGGGTCAGGGCCTGCAGCACGGCTGCGCGTACCAGCGGCGGCTTCAGCCGCGCGATCAGCCGGGCCGGGTCCTTGCCCGCCATCTCAGCCGAGCGCGCGATGCAGGACGACGACGGCGAGGCCCTCGAGCGCGACGCGCTCGTCGAGCAGGAGCTCGCTGACCGCGGCGCGCACCAGCGGGCAGTCGATCGGCACCTCGTCGTGGAGGGCGAGCAGCGCCGCCGCCAGGGGCTGCGCGTACCCGTCCGCGGCGAGGTCGGCGGCCGTCTCGAGCGCCGCGCGCGACCCGACGCCGGACGACTCCGAGGGGTTGCCCTCGGCGGCGGCGAGCAGGAGGCCGCGCCGGGCGGCGGCGTTGATCTCGTCCTCGTCGAGGTCGAGACGGTCGACCACGCGGTCGACGATCACGGGCGCGGCGGCGCGCATGCGGTCCTCCGAGGGGAGGCCCTGGAGGGCCTCCTCGAGCGCGTGCGCGGCGGCCACGGGGGGAGCGTAGCCGCGCGCGCGCCGCGCAGGCCCCGCGCCGGCCGGCGCGCGCGCGTCTGCCGGCGTGCGACCTCGACCGCGGTGCCGTCGCGATCGGCGAGGCGCACCTGCACGCGGCCCTCGCCGAGCGGCTCGACGGCCGCGACCAGGGCGAGGTTGACGATCTGCGAGCGGTGGACGCGCAGGAAGCCCGCGGGCAGGAGGTCCTCGAGCGCGCGCAGGGAGCGCGGCGAGTCGAGGACCCGTCCGTCGGCCAGGCCGAGTCGCGAGCGGTCGCGGACCGCCTCGGCGTACGCCACCTCCGCCGGGTCGACGAGGGCGGTCGCGCCATTGGGCCCGACGACCGGGACGCGCGCGCCCGGAGCGGCCCCGGGCGCGGTGCCGGCGCGGATGGCCGCGACCCGGCGCACCGCGGTCACGAGGCGGTCCTCGCGGACGGGCTTGAGCAGGTAGTCGACGGCCTCGACCGCGAACGCCTGGATCGCCCGGTCGTCGTGCGCCGTCACGAAGACCACGCTCGGGCGGCTCGGCAGCTCGGCGAGGCGGCGGGCCGTCTCGATCCCGCCGGCGTCCCCGGGCATGTTGATGTCGAGGAAGACGACGTCGTACGCCATCCGCTCGGCGAGGGTCAGGGCCTCGCGCGACGAGGCGGCCTCGCCGGCCACCTCCACCCCGTCGATGCCGCCGAGCAGGTGGCGCAGCTCCGAGCGGGCCGGCGCCTCGTCGTCGACGATCAGGGCGAGCAGCGTCATGCCGCGGACTGCCCCGCATCGCGCACCGGCTGCACCGGGACGAGCACGCTCACGTACGTCCCGAACAGGGGCGACGAGGCGATCCTGAGGCGCCCCTGCTCGCCGTAGTGGGCCTGGATGCGGCGGTGCACCGAGGCGAGCCCGAGGCCGCCCGCGCCCGAGCCGAAGCCCGGCTCGAGCACCCGCTCGGCGTCCTCGCGGGAGATGCCGCGGCCGTTGTCGCGCACGGTCACCCGCAGCCGGCCGAAGCGGACGTCGGCGCGCACCACGACGCGCAGGGGCCCGTCGGTCTTGCCGTGCTTGATCGCGTTCTCCACGAGCGGCTGGACGAGGAACGGCGGCACCATCACGTCGTGCGCGGCCGGGCCGATCCGGCGCTCCACGATCAGGTCGGGCCCGAATCGCGCCTGCTCGAGCTCGAGGTAGGCCTCGACGTGCGCCATCTCCTCCGCGAACGACACGAACGCGGCGGGCTGGCGCAGCGTCGAGCGGCAGTACTCGGCGAAGGTGATCACGAGGCGCCGCGCCTCGTCCGGCTGGGTGCGGATGAAGGCGGCGATGGTGTTGAGCGCGTTGAACAGGAAGTGCGGCTCGATCTGCGCCTGCAGCGCCGCGAGCTCGGCCGAGGCGCTGGCGCGGGCGTGCACCTCGACCTCGCCGGCCGCCAGCGCCGTCGAGACGAGGCCGCAGAGCGACTCGACGACGGCCGCGTCCGGGTCGGAGACCTCGAGCGCACCCTCCGAGAAGGCGATCACGGAGCCGACGACGCGGCCCCGCACCACCAGCGGCCCGACGACCGCGGCGCGCAGCGGGCAGTCCGAGTCGCAGCCGTGCCGCCAGCCGGCGGGCAGCCGGGCGACCCGCGACTCGTCCATCGCCTGGACGGCGCCCGGCGGGGCGTCCGTGCCCGAACCGTGGTGGTCGGCGGCGAGCCCGACGTGGGCGAGCACCCGCGACCGGTCCGCCACCGCGACGGCGGCGAAGCCGAGCCGGGCGTGCGCCTCGCGGGCGAGCAGCTGCGCCGCCGCGGGGCTGAGGCCGTCGTGCAGGACCGGCGTCGTGATCGCCGCGACCTCGAGGACGCCGGCGGCGCGGCCGCCGCCGAGCAGCTCGTCCGCGGAGACCCCGCTGCGGACCAGGCTCAGGAGCACGACCAGCGCGAACACCAGCCCCGCGACCAGCGGCACCACCCAGATCGCATCGACGCCGCGGCTCGACAGTGTCTCGAGCGCGAGGCCGACGACGCCGGAGACGAGCAGCGCGAGGACCGCCGCCGCGAGCATCGGCCCGCGCAGCTCGGCCCAGTGGCGCCGCCCGGCGCGGGCGGAGACCCCGCGCTGGCTCGAGACCCACGTGAACGCGGCCTCGCGGCGGGGCTCCTCGGCCTGGTCCGGTTCCACGATGCGATGATCGTACACCCGCCCGGGAGCCCGGATCGCAGTGCCGAAGCGGTTTCGGGGGTATCATGGGCCGCCGGAGACGATGGCGAAGACGACCCCTGCCCGCACCCGGCCACGCCCCGCAGCAGGGCCCGATCGACGGCGCCGACCGGCCTCCCGCCGGAACACGCGGATCCGCCAGATCGTGGTCCTCGCGCTGGTGGCGCTGGTCGCCCTGATCGCCGTGCGCGGCCTGATGTACCGCGGCGACATCGCACCGGGCGTCACCGTGTCCGGCGTGGAGATCGGCGGCCTCTCGCGCGACGCGGCCAAGGAGCGGCTCAAGGCCGAGCTCGGGCCGCGTCTCGGCAGCACCGTCAACGTCACCGTCGACCGCCAGAAGGCCGAGATGGTCCCCGCCGAGCTCGACGCGCGGATCGACTACACCCGCACCGTCGACGAGGCGATGCAGACGGGTCGCCTGCGCTCGATCCTGCTGCCGCTCGTCTACTCCGCCGAGATCGACCCGTCGATCGCCATCCCCTCCCGTCCCCGGATCCCGGCCAACCTGCGGCTGGTGTCGACGCCCGCCCGCTCCGCGAAGGTGCGCATCGACGGCGGCGAGGTCACGGTCTCGCCGGCACGCAACGGCCACGACATCTCCGCCCGCACGATCCTGCTCGCCGCGACCCGCGCCGCGATCGCCGGTGAGCGGCGCGTCCGGATCGAGTCGCGCACCACGAAGCCCGCGATCTCCACGGCGGAGGCGCGCGCCGCCGCCGACCGGGCGCTCGAGATCGCCTCCGCCCCCGTCGCCCTCAACGTCGACGGCAAGCGCGTCGGCGCCCTCTCCACCGCCGCCCTCGAGAACGCGGTGATCGTGCGCAACGAGGACGGCGAGCCCACCATCGCGTTCAACCCGAAGGCGCTCACGCCGGCGATCGGCGAGCAGCTCGGCGACCTCCTGCGCGACCCCGTCAACGCGATGTGGGACACGAACGGCGAGCGGGCCTGGGTGATCCCCGCGAAGAAGGGCCGCGCCTTCGACCCGCGCGCCGCGGCCGACGCGGTCCGCGCCGCCGCCCTCGGGGGCGGCGCCCGCCAGGCCGAGATCGAGCTGAACGCGATCGACCCGGGCCGCTCGACGGAGGAGGCCGAGTCGTACGGGATCACGCAGCGCGTCGCGGGCGCCGTGACCGAGCTCGGCGACTCCTCCGAGAACCGCACCCACAACGTCGCGCTGATGGCCCAGATCCTCGACAACCGCCTGGTCATGCCGGGCGAGACGTTCTCGTTCAACGAGGCGGTCGGCCCGCGCACGCCGGAGCGCGGCTTCCTCGAGGGACGCTCGATCGTCGCGGGGCTGCTGCTGCCGTCCATCGGCGGCGGCGTCTGCCAGGTCGCCACCACGCTGTTCGACGCCGCGT
>JBEGMS010000086.1:0-4905 GCA_041182985.1 Actinomycetota bacterium | reverse complement strand
CTCGTGCTCGTCGACGGTGCTGATCTGCCCGCAGGCCTCGATGTTCATCCTGGTCTCGCTGAACGCGAACCTGGCTCCCCCCGTGATCAACCCGATCGCGGCGACGGCCACCGCGGTCCTCGGCCTCGGCGGCCAGCCCGGCTTCTCGCTCTACGCGGGCCTCACCGAGGACCTCGTGATCATCCCCGGCGCCGTCGAGCTCGGCCAGCCCTCGATGGCCGTCAACTACGGCTTCCCGGACAGCGTGACCCTGCCGACGACGGGGATGCCGAGCTTCAGCGGCGCCTCCGACGGCGGCTGGAACGTGAACGTGCTCGGCGACCTCTCCGTCCCCGGCATGGGCAGCTTCTCGAACATCGCGGCGAACTTCTCGAAGGCCGGCATCAGCCTCGGCGGCTGGGACCCGAACGGCATCAGCCTCGGCGGCTCCAGCAACGGCGCCCAGTCGGGCACCGCCTTCGGCTGGGCCTCGTTCGCCTCGACGATGACCGCGAACCTGCCGACCTTCGGGTCGAGCAGCATCCAGCTGACCCCGAACATGTTCTCGGTCCAGGGCGGCTTCACGGCGCCCGGCTGGTGGGACCAGATGACGAAGCCGTCGACGCCGCTCGGCCTCGCGCTCGGCACGATCCAGTTCGACCCGACGACCGGCTTCTTCAACGGCCGCGTCCAGATGCCGGGCAACAACCTCTCGATCCCGTCGGGCGGCTCAACGCTCGGGGTCTCGAGCCTGTTCTTCGACATCCAGTTCAACACCACGGGCCTGACGGTCAGCGCGGGCGGCATCGCGAACCTCGGCGTCAAGGCGCTCGGCGGCGGCCAGCAGAGCGCCCCCACCCTGATGTTCGAGATCTCGTACGACGTCGCCACGAACTCGCTCAGCGGCACCCTCGAGTTCGAGGACGCGACCGGCTGGAACGACGCCTTCGGCGTCGACGGGCTGGTGATCGACGACCTCGCGATCTCCCTCGGCATCACGCTCGACCCGCCGATCCCGCTGCCCACGCTCGGCCTCTACGCCTCGGGCGACCTGCCGCCCAGCCTGATGCAGGCCTTCGGCGTCGACAACGGCGTGCCGATCTCGATGACCGCGGAGCTGTCGGAGACCTCGCCCTGCCTGGCCATCGCCGTCGGCACGTCGACGGGCACCACGCCGATCATGGACGTCGGCGGTGGCGCCCTGACCGCGACCTACTTCGAGTTCGCGGTCGCGCCGGACGGCTGCACCGTCGGCACGTCGACGATCCCCGCCGGCATGTCCCTGGCCTTCGACGGCGCCGTCTTCGGCACGACCGTGGACGTCTTCGCCTCGCTCAGCCTCGATCCGACGATCTTCGTCGCGAGCCTGAAGGTGGGCGCCTTCTCGATCCCGGGCACGGGCGGCTCGATGACCTTCCAGGAGACGGTCATCGACGTCTCCCTGAATGAGGCCACGAACACCGACAGCGTCTCGTTCTCGGGCGGCTTCTCGATGTTCGGGACGACGATCGACGTCGCGGGCAGCCTCGTGAAGACGACGAACTCGGTGGACGCCTCGCTGACCCTGTCGCAGCCCCGGCCCCTGGTGGTCGAGGGCTTCGAGCTGTCGAACCTCATGATCGCCGTCAACGTCGAGTACGGCCCCGGCGAGGAGAACCTGTCGGTGGCCGCCGCCGGCGACATGAACATCATGGGCACCCAGCTCGACGTCAGCTTCGACGCCACGATCGACAACGGCGTGGTCGAGCAGGTCGACGTGTCGGCCAGCCTCCAGAACCTGACGCTCGGCCCGGCGACGATGAACGGCTCGTTCCAGGGCAGCTACTCGGCGGCCCAGTCCGAGTTCGACGTCAACGCGGACGTGACCCTGACCGTCGAGGGCTTCTCGATGGCCGCGCAGCTCGAGATCTCGCCGCAGTGCGTCGGCTTCACGGGCGACCTGCAGGTCGGCAGCACCTTCAGCGCGCAGCTCGCGGGCACGATGGTCTACCAGAGCGGCTGCACCGTCCCCGTCGTCAACGCCGCCGGGCAGAGCGTCACGGGCGCCCCGGGCGACTTCAGCTTCGGCGCGAGCAACGTCGACCTCGCGATCGCCGGCTTCGACATCACGGGCGACGTCGGCGTCGGCAGCGTCGGCGGCGACTTCTACGCCTCGGTGGCCGCCGCCGTCGACCTCTCGCCGCAGGGCTCGGCGGACATGATCTCCGTGCAGGGCGAGTTCCAGTCGAACGGCAACTTCTCGTTCACCGGCCAGGGCCGGCTGGAGCTGGCGGGCTTCGACCTGGACCTGGCGGTCGCCGTCTCGAACCAGAACGGCAACGAGGCGATCTCCGGCTCCGCCGAGATCAGCCTGCTCGGCTCCACGATCGACGTGGCGGGCGACTTCACCCTGATCGACGGCCAGCCCTCGACCACCCTGTCGGCCACGGTCGACCTGAACTTCGGCGGCTTCAACGCGGCCGATGCGGTCGTCAACCTCAGCCAGACGCCGACGTCGATCGGCCTCGCGGCCACGATCGACATGAACGTCGACGTCGCCTCGATCGCCGGCACGATCACCTTCGTCGAGGCCAACGGCGCCCCCGCGCTCTACTACCTGTCCGCCGACGGCACCCTCGACATCGGGATCGCCAGCGCGACCCTCAACGCGATCCTCACGAACTGCACCACCTCGACCTGCGCCACCGCAGCCTCGGCGACGACCCTGACCATGAACGGCGACATGGCGATCGGCGGGGTCAGCTTCAACTTCCCGACGATCTCGATCTCGTCGAACGGCGACTTCAGCGTCCAGTCCAGCTCGTCGGGCAGCGCCTGCACCGGCACCCTCACGATCCCCCTGATCACGCAGCTGCAGGGCTGCTTCGCCTACACCGAGAACCTCTACATCTCGAACCAGGCGCCGTACTTCTCGACCACCGACACGGCCAGCCTCCAGATCAACGGCGACCTCTGGAACTTCACCGCCGGCCCCGAGGAGTGCTGCTGCCGCGTCTGCTGGTGGTTCGGCCGCGACTGCACGGAGCTCTGCATCCCCGAGGGCGGGTGGACCGCCTGGCGCACGATCATCTCGATCAGCGCGGGCATCGAGTTCACCGCGGATCCCTTCTCGCTCGGCATCGAGTGGGGCGGGCACTGGTACACGATCTAGCGGCGACCGACGGCGCTGACGGGTCAGGGACGGCCCATCTGCGACGCTCCCCCGCGTGAGCGCCCCGGGCCCCGACGACCTCGCCGACGGCACGAGCGCGCGCGAGCTCCTGCGCCAGCCGATGGTGGCGCGCCTGCTCGCGTCGGAGCTGGCCGCCACGATGTCCTTCGGGGTCGTGTCGGCCGCCCTCGGCTGGCAGGCCTACGCCCGCACGGGCGACCCGCTCGTCCTGGGCCTGATCGGCCTGTTCGAGTTCATCCCGGCGCTGGTCCTCGCGATCCCCGCAGGCCAGCTCGCCGACCGCGTCGACCGCCGCTGGGTGACCGCGGCCGGCAACCTCGCCGCCGTCGTCTTCACGGGCCTCCTGCTCCTCGACGCCGCGGTCTGGGGCTCATCGGCCTGGCCCCTGTACCTCCTGGCCGCCGGGCTCGGCGGCAGCCGCGCCTTCGCCGGCGCGGCCTTCAACCCGATGCTGGCCGCCGCGGTCACCCCGCGCGCCCTGCCCCGCACCATGGCCCTCTCGTCGTCGACCTGGCAGGGCGCCCTGATCGCCGGGCCGCTGCTCGGCGGCGCGTTCCAGGCCCTCGGCGACGTGCCGCCCTACGCGGCGGCGATCGTGCTCGAGGCCACGGCGGGCCTCCTGGTGCTCACGGTCACGCAGCGGATCGGCACCGACCACAAGGTCGTCGACGCGCCGCCCGTCACGCTCGGCGACGCCACCGCGGGCCTGCGCTTCATCGTCGCCACGCCGGCGCTCCTCGGCGCGATCTCGCTCGATCTCGTGGCGGTCCTGTTCGGCGGGGCGACGGCGCTCCTGCCCGTGGTGGCCCGCGACATCCTCGGGGTCGGCGAGATCGGCTACGGCATCCTGCGCTCCACGCCCGGGGTGGGCGCCGTCCTCGTCGGGATCCTGCTGGCCGTCAAGCCGGTGCAGCGCAAGGTCGGGCCGATCCTGCTCGTCTGCGTGGGCCTGTTCGGGGCCTTCACGATCCTGTTCGGGCTGTCGGACTCCTTCGCGCTCAGCCTGTTCGCGCTCGCCGGCCTCGCCGCCGCCGACATGGTCAGCGTCTTCATCCGCTCCACCCTCGGCCCGCTCCTCACCCCGCCCAGCCTGCGCGGCCGGGTCGGCGCCGCGGAGCGCGTCTTCATCGGCGCCTCGAACGAGCTCGGCGCCTTCGAGTCGGGCACCCTCGCGCGCTTCATCGGCACCGTGCCGGCGATCGTCCTCGGCGGCGTCGTCTCGATCGGCATCGCCGGGCTGTGGGCGGTCATCTTCCCGTCGCTCAGGCGGATCGACCGCTTCGAGGACATCCCCGTGACGGAACTCGACGCGGATCGGCCGACCGCCCCCGCCGCGCCGAAAGACGCGTCGTGAGCATCGTCAGCGCCATCGACGTCGGCATCGTCAAGATGACCGCCGCCCACGTCGACATCGACACCGGCAAGGTCGCCGACCGCCGCGTCCTCAACACGCGGCCGAGCCGCGGCGGCGAGGTCCTGCTCGGCGACGTCGCCGGCCTCGCGCGCGGCCTCGGCCGCAGCGTGATGGCCGTCGGGATCGCGCTGCCCGAGGCCGTCGACGGCACGGGCCGCATCACGGGCGCCGAGCGCTTCGACTGGCGCGACCTCGACCTCATCGAGCCGTTCGAGGCCCTGCCCGCCGTGCGGATGGTGTCGCGCGGCCCAGCCGGCGCCCTGGCCGAGGCCCGCTTCGGCGCGGGCACCGACCACCCGTCCCTCCTCTACGTCGACGTCGACCAGGCGGTGGATGCGGC
>JBEGMS010000085.1:0-4864 GCA_041182985.1 Actinomycetota bacterium | reverse complement strand
GGGTGGCAGCTCCTCGTCCACGGGCCACATCCTACCGGCGGGGGTGGCCCGGCAGGGGCTCCGGGGCGTGAGCCGGCTGACGGTTCGCCGCCGGAGTCCAGCGGCTAGGCTGCGCGCGACGACAAGGCCGGGAGGCGACGATGGCGCGGGATCTGGACGGGGCGATCGGCGAGGGCTGGGGCGGCGACGATCAGCCCAACGGCAGCCACGTCAACGTCGTGCTCGCGCGCCGCGGAAGTGCGACGGCGGCGGCGCTGATGACGGCGTTCACGACCCCGCGGCCGGGCCACACCCCGGTGCTCGCCTGCGTCGGGGACCATCCGACCCGCTACGAGCCGATCTGGCCGCCGCTCGTGATGATGAACAAGGCCACGGCGGAGACCGACCGCCACCAGACCCTGACCTGGGGCGCCGCCCAGCTCGGCCTCGGCCAGGGCGTCCTCGACGCGGTCGCCGACGGCCTGCTCGAGGCGACCGACGAGTACATCGTGTTCGTCGCCGTCTGGGTCAACCCCGGCGCGAGCGACGAGACGGCCCTGCGCAAGGCCAACCGGGTCGCCATCCGCAAGGCGATCGAGGTCGCGGTGCGCGGGCGCGACCCCGAGGCGGCGCAGGCCCTCGTCGACCGCCGCGACGAGCTCACGAGCCCCTTCTACGGCGGCGAGTAGCCGCCGGCCCGGCGGTACGCTGCGGCGGTGAGCCGGCGCCGCACCCCGACCACCGCAGACTGCCGCCGCGCCCTGTGGCTGCTCGGCGCGCAGCCGCCGCTCGACCACGCCGGCGTGCTCAAGGCGTGGCGCGGGCGCGTCGCCCAGTCGCATCCCGACCGCCACGTCGGCGACGAGCGCCGTGAGCAGGCGGCGGCAACCCTGACCCGCGCCCTCAACGAGGCGCGCGAGACGCTCGACTGGTGGATCGACCAGGACCTCGACTGGCCGCCCGCGGGGGGCGGGGGCGGGGTGCGCGAGGTGCGCTTCGACGAGCCCGAGCCGTGGCCCGAGCGGGAGCCCGAGGAGGAGATCGCGCCGGTCTGCCCCCTGACGGGCCTGCGCCGCGGGGACCAGGTGCGGCTGCGGCCGTTCGACGGCGATCTGCTCGTCGTCGAGGGCACCGAGGTGGACCAGCGCGACCGCTCGGTGTGGGTGCGCCTCGTCGACCACCCGCAGGCCGTCCGCTCCGACCGCGTGCGCCTGGCGGCCTTCTCGTGCCCGGCCTGCGGGGCCTGCGCGGGGCCGGCCGTCGACGAGCCCGTGATCCGACCCTGCCCCGACTGCCTCGTCGACCTCCGCCGCCTCGAGCAGCGGCCCGACGAGGCCGCCCGCATCCGCCGGGCGATCGAGGCGCGCGCCCGGGCCGGCGAGTCGATGGCCGCGTCGATCGGCGACGGCCGCCTCGCCGACCGCGCGCGCGAGCGGCGGCGCTGGGCGCGGCGGCTCGGGCCGGCCGGCCCCGAGGATCTGCAGGCTGCGCTGCTCGGGGCGTTCTCGTCGGCGTGGGAGCGCTGGGGGGAGCGGCCGTCCCGCGAGGGTTAGGCCGCGGCGCGCAGCTCGCGCAGCGCGTCGAGCGCCATCGCGAGGCGGTGCTCCTCGCCGGGCGTGGCCTCGAGCTCGCCGCGGCGGATGCGGTCGAGGATGCGCTGGAGCTCGACGAACGCCCGGGCGATCTCGCGCCCCCCGTCGGTGCCTGCGACCTCGCTCACGCGGGCCAATCTAGGCGCCGCGTCGGACGCTAGGCGAGGACGAGCTCGCGGACCCGGTCGACCTTGGCCGCGTCGGGCCCGTCGTCGAAGCCCTCGAGCACCGTGCCGCTCGATCGCTCGACCACCAGCACGACGGGCGTCGTGGTGACGCCGTGGGCGCGGGCGAGGCCGGCCTCCTTGAGCACGTCGACCTTGCGGTAGGGGATGCCGGCGCCCTCGAGCTCGGAGCCCCACTCCTGGCAGGCGTGGCAGAGCGGGCCCGAGAAGGCCACCACCGCGGTGTCGCCGTGGGCGGCGTCGAGCCCGAGCCCGGCGGCGTCGACCTTGGTCGGCAGCGCGTTCGCGCGGCGGCCGCGCAGGCGGCCGACGACGAGCACCGCGCCGACGAGGGCGACGAGGCCGATGACGATCAGGACGCGGTCCACGGGGCGGGGCCTAGACGGCCGGGTGGCGGTCGACGGTGATGCCGCGCACGCGGGCGAGCAGCATGTACATCTCGCAGCCGACGCAGACGCCCGTCGTGGCGGCGAGCAGCGCCAGCGCCGCGACGATCAAGGACAGCGCCCAGCCGACGGTCCCGAAGCCGGCGTAGAGCAGGATGCTCGCGGCGGTCAGGAAGATGGCGCCGATGACGTTGGCGAAGCGGGGAACGCGCGCGTCCTCGATCCGGCCCTCGCCGAGGCGGGGCTGGAGCACGTCGAACCAGAGCCGGCAGGGCAGGCAGAAGCGCCGGCCCAGCGTGAGGCCGACGATCAACTGCAGCGCGAGCAGGACGACGATCCACTCCTGCTGCAGCAGGAACGCGATCAGCGCCCCGATGCCGACGATCGCCTGGTTGGTGCGGGGGCCGCGCGAGTCGATCACGTGGGTATCCCGGTAGGGGTCGACGGTGCGGTAAGGGACGCTCATGCTTTCCATAACGTTAGTCGATACGCGGGGATTCCGCGGGCGGACGGGGAGTCCTGCGGGAATCCCCGCACGGCCGTGGGCAGCCGGCCGCGATGATCCGGAGCGGCGCGGCCCTGACGACGGCGGTCGCGTCAGACCCGCCCGGTGCCGTCGTCTTCCACTGTATGACGCGACTCCTGCATCCCGCCACGGTGGTCGCCGTCATCGCGCTCCTCGTGTCGCTCGGCGGTACGAGCTACGCGGTGACGGCGCTGCAGCCGAACAGCGTCGGCACGGTCGAGCTGCGCGACGGCGCGGTCACCGCCGAGAAGCTCCGGGCGGGCGCGGTGGTGCGGGGCACGATCGCCTCCCGCAGCGTCGGGCGCGGTGCGCTGCGCGACGGCGCCGTCGTCGGCGCCGTGATCCGCGATGACGCCGTCACCGCGGCGAAGATCGCGCCCGGCGCCGTCACCGGCACGGCCATCCGGGACGGTGCGATCCAGAGCCGCGACCTCGGCTGGACGGTGTGGCGCGATCTCGGTGTCACGGCGCCGGGCACGCCCGGTGCCCCGGGCCCGACCGGCGCCCAGGGCGGCACCGGGTCGACGGGAGCGCAGGGGCCCGCCGGCGCGCAGGGCGCGACCGGAGCCACTGGGCCCCAGGGGCCTACGGGGCCGGCCGGCCCACCCGCCGGCTTCGCCTTCGGGTCGTTCTTCAGCACCGATACCCAGACCCTCAACAACGTCGGCACGAACGCGAACCCGACCGCGGTCAGGTTGACCGTCGCCGAGACCTGGAACCAGGGCGTCGCCCGCGCCGCGGACAGCAACGGCATCTGCGTCGATGCGGCCGGCGTCTACAACTACCAGTTCTCGCTGCAGCTCACGAAGTCGGGGACGGGCACCGACTACATCGAGGTCTGGGCGAAGACGGGGCCAGCGGGCGGCCCCTTCGCGAACGTCGACTGGTCGAACGGCGAGGTCGCACTGACGGCCGGCCAGCGGGTGATCGCCGCGTGGAACTACCTCTTCCGGCTGGACGCCGGAGCGTGCGTGCAGCTCTGGGCCTACTCCACGGACGCGTCCGCGCAGCTCCTCGGCCTGCCGGCGACGGCGGGCCCACCGGCGATTCCGGCGGTGCCTCCCGCGATCGTGACGGTCACCCAGGTCGGCTAGGGGCGCAGCCAGACGCCGTCGAGCCGCGTCTCGTCGCCGAGGATCCCGTGGCCGGTCTCCGCGCCGCCCGGGATGTCGGCCTCGGGCAGGACCAGCGACTGCACGATCCGCGCGCCGGAGCGGATCCGGGCCCGCGGGCCGATCACGCAGGGCCCGTCCACGACGGCGCCGTCCTCGATCACGGCGCCGGGCCCGACCAGGACGGGCCCCGCCACGACGGCGCCCGGGTGGACGCCCTCGACGCCCGCGTCGGCGCCCATCACGAGCTCGCCGCGCCAGTCGACGGCGACCCGGCCCGCGGCGATCGCGAGGTTGGCGTTGACGAGCTCCTCGAGCGAGCCGATGTCGCTCCAGTAGGCGTCGGTGTCCCAGGCGCGCACGTCCGCGCCGGCGGCCACCAGCCGCGGGAGGATCTCCGAGCCGAAGTCGCTCGCGCCGCTCGCCGGGATCTCGTCGGCGATCTCGCCGCTGAAGCAGTAGACGCCGACGTTGACGCGGTCCGAGAGCGCGTCGCGGGGGTCGGGCTTCTCCTGGAACGCGGTGACGCGGCCCCCGTCGTCCGTGACGACGACGCCGAAGCCCGTCACGTCGGGGACGCGCTTGACGGTGATCGTCGCGAGCGCGCCGGAGGCGCGGTGGGCGGCGGCGAGCGCGGCGAGGTCGATCCCGTGCAGCCCGTCGCCGCTCGTGACCAGGAACTGGTCGTCCTCCTCGAGCAGGAAGGGCAGGCAGCGGCGGGTGCCACCGGCGGTGCCGAGCAGCTCCGGCTCGATCGAGTACTCGAGCGGCAGCCCGAGGCGGCCGCCGTCGCCGATCACGTCGATGATCGCCTCGGGCCGGTGGTGCAGGTTCATGACGGCGCCCGTGCAGCCGCTCGCCGCGAGCCGCTCGAGCAGGTGCTCGACGCACGGGCGGTTGCCGACCGGCGCGATCGGCTTCGGCAGGTGGTCGGTCAGCGGGCGCAGGCGTGTGCCCAGCCCCGCGGCCATGATCATCGCGCGCATGCGGTCAGCCTACCGGCCCGTTCACCGCCGGGCGCGGACTCTGCGGGTTGACCGAGGCAGGTCGGCGGCCCACCCGCCCGGGTGGGGACAGCGGCGGG
>JBEGMS010000084.1:0-4461 GCA_041182985.1 Actinomycetota bacterium | reverse complement strand
CCACCAGCACGCGGCCGGCCTCGCCGAGCGACCCGCCGAGGAGCTCCGCGGCCGCGGCCTCCGCCTCGGCCGCGTCGTCGCAGACGATCACGCCCTTGCCGGCGGCGAGGCCATCGGCCTTGACCACGCAGCGGCCGTCGAGGCGCTGGATCGCGATCCGCGCGCCGGCGAGGTCGGTGACGGTGAAGGCCTCCGCCGTGTCGACGCCGGCGGCCTCGAGCAGCTGCTTGGTGAAGGCCTTCGAGCCCTCGACCCGGGCGGCCGCCGCGTTGGGGCCGAAGACGGGGATGCCGATCCGCCGCAGCTCGTCGGCGAGGCCCGCCACGAGCGGCGCCTCCGGCCCGACCACGACCAGGTCGGCCTCGATGTCGCGGGCGAGCGCGACGAGGCCGTCGACGTCGTCGGCCTTGACGGGGTGGCAGGTCGCGAGCAGGGCGATGCCCGGGTTGCCGGGCGCCGCGTGCAGGTCCGAGCAGCGCGGGCTCGCCTGGATCGCGGAGGCGAGCGCGTGCTCGCGCCCGCCCGAGCCGACGACGAGGACCCTCACCGCGTGCCCCGCGCCACGGCCTCCATGCCGTGCGGCGCGAGCACCTGGTCGCGGCGCACGCCGACGCCGACCAGGGTGACGGGGATGCCGAGCTGCGCGGCGACCCAGTCGACGTAGTCGCGGGCGGCCTGCGGGAGCTGGTCCCACTCGGTGGCGTCGGAGATGTCGGAGCCCCAGCCGGGCCGCTCCTCCCAGACGGGCTGCGCGTGGTGGAAGTCCGACTGGTGGGCGGGGAACTCCTCGGTGACGGTGCCGTCGGGCAGCCGGTAGGCGACGCAGACGGGGATCGTCGGGAACTCGCTGAGCACGTCGAGCTTCGTCAGCACCAGCTCCGTCATGCCGTTCAGGCGCACCGCGTAGCGCAGGCCGACCAGGTCGAGCCAGCCGCAGCGGCGCTCGCGCCCCGTCGTCGTCCCGAACTCGGCGCCGATGTCGCGGATGCGGGCGCCCCGCTCCGGATCGGCCTCGCTCGGGAAGGGCCCGGCCCCGACGCGGGTCAGGTAGGCCTTGGCGATGCCGAGGACGCTGTCGATGCGGGTCGGGCCGATGCCCGTGCCCGTGCAGGCGCCGCCGGCGATCGGGTTCGACGAGGTCACGAACGGGTAGGTGCCGTTGTCGAGGTCGAGCAGGGTGCCCTGCGCCCCCTCGAAGAGCACGCGCTTGCCGTCCTTCAGGGCCTGGTCGATCAGGAGCGACGTGTCGGCGGCGTACGGCTTGAGCCGGTCGGCCAGCGGGGCGATCTCCTCCACCACCTTGTTCGGGTAGAGCGGCCCCTGGTCGCGGCCGCGGAGGATCTCGCGGTTGCGCACCGCCAGCGCCGCGGCGACCTTCTTCTGGAGGATCCCGAGGTCGAACAGGTCCTGCACGCGGATGCCGACGCGGGAGGCCTTGTCGGCGTAGGCCGGGCCGATGCCCCGGCGCGTCGTGCCGATCTGCAGCGACCCGAGCCGGACCTCGCTCTGCTGGTCGAGGATCCGGTGCCACGGCATGATCACGTGCGCGTTCATCGAGATCCTCAGGCCCGCCGTCGAGCGGCCGCGCGCCTCGAGCGCGTCCAGCTCGCCGACCAGCACCTCCGGGTCGATCACGACGCCGTTGCCGAGGATGCAGATCTTGCCCTCCTCGAGGATGCCGCTCGGCAGCAGGTGGAACTTGAACGTCTCATCGCCGTGGACCACCGTGTGGCCCGCGTTGTTGCCGCCCTGGTAGCGGGCGACCATCTCGAACCGCTCCGCCAGCAGGTCGACGACCTTGCCCTTGCCCTCGTCGCCCCACTGGGCGCCGACCACGACCGCGCCTCCCATCTAGGCCTCCCCTCGCGCCAGATCGGCGAATGTCGTGAAGTGCGGCATGAACGCCAGGTCGACGCTGCCGATCGCGCCGTTGCGGTGCTTCGCCACGATCAGCTCGGCCGTGCCGGGCTTCTCGGACGTCTCCTTGTTGTAGTAGTCGTCGCGGTAGATGAACATGACGACGTCGGCGTCCTGCTCGATCGAGTTGTGGACGACGATGTCATCGGCGACGAAGCTGTGCAGGCCCTCGACCGTGAGGTCCCAGACCGGCTCTACGCCGTCGGGCTCGATCGCGACGACCGCGTCCCACGTCACGTCGGAATCCGCAAGGCGCCGAAGCTGGTCGCTGCCCGTGACATCCGCGACGCGACGTGCGCGCTCACGACCGATTCCCGAGCGGTAGAGCGTCGTTCCGCAGTACGACATCCCCAGACCCGCCTGCAGCTCCCTGGCGGTCATGCCCACGGCCGCGAGTTGCGGCTTCACGATCTCGTGCCACGCGTCGGGGGGAATGACGTCGACGTTTGCGTTCGCCGTTCGCTCGGCCAGCATCGCGCGAATCGCCGGCACGTGGACGGAGCGTTGACCGAGACAGCCGACGAGCTCGACCCAGGCGGATTGGGCGGCGTGCGACTCGACGTCGACCGTGTACGCGAGATGGGTGGACCGGTCGTCTGCACGGACGCGCAGCGCCGAGGGGATCCCGAGCCGCAGGAGCAGGTGCTGCACCCCGTGGGCCAGTTCACGACTCGTCGTCGCGTAGTAGATGCGTGACCTGCGGCCATCACCCGCGGCCCAGACGCTGCCGTCCGTGGACCACAGGTGGCGCAGGAAGAGAGCGATCGTCGGCTCCGATTGCGTGAAGACCTGCTCCGGAACGCGCTTCTCATGCGAGCGAAGGCCGAAGACGCCGAATTCGTCGAGCCAGGCGGCGATCGGGTTGCGACGGCCGCGGCCGAGACGCTGGGCGGACGGGAGGTAGGTCTGGAACCACGACCGCTCTGCGACGACGCGCGGCGCGATCGCGTCCCCGAAGACGCTGGTGGCCAAGCCCGCGACGAGGTCCGCGAGGGACCGCTCGGCCGAGGTGTACTGCAGCGCGTGCCGCGGGAGGGTGCAGCCGTCGCCGATCAGATGCGCGAGCAGCGCGACCTCGTCGGGTGCCATCGCGCCACCTGCCGAACCGGCAAGGACCGCCGGCACCGCCAGCCGATCCCCCACGGCGATCTCGTCGAGCCGGCGCCAGCCCCCGAGCAGCCGGAAGCGGTGGTTCGCGGTGGCACGGATCGTGCGCCCCGAAGCGAGCGTCAGCCGGTGCACCGGCTTCTCGCCGGTCGGGAAGGCGTTGACGACGGTCCGCGGCTCGAGCTGCCAGGTCTCCGGATCGAGCGCGAGGACGCGCTCGCCGACCCGGTCGCGCATCGCGTCGATGCGCACCCGCTCACCCGTGTCGGGCAGGTAGACCAGGGAGTCCCCGGTCAGGCAGCCCGACTCGCGCAGGTCCGACAGGAGCGGCCGCTTGTCCGTGCGCTGCTCGACCGCGCGCGAGAGCTGCGAGAGGGCGATCACCGGCACGTTGAGGTCGCGTGCGAGCGCCTTCAGCGAGCGCGAGATCTGGCTGATCTCCTGGACGCGGTTCTCGACGGCGGCGTCGCCGCTCATCAGCTGCAGGTAGTCGACCATCACGAGGCCGAGGTCGGGCTCCTTGAGCTTGAGGCGACGGGCCTTCGAGCGGATCTCCATCAGGTTGATGCTGGCCGTGTCGTCGACGTAGATCGGCGCGGCGGTGAGCCGGTTGCAGGCGTCCTGCACGCGGTTCCAGTCGTCGTCCCGGAGGTCGCCGCGGCGCATCCGGGTGGAGTCGACGCGCGCCTCCGACGAGATGAAGCGCTGGGCGATCTCGCCGCGCGACATCTCGAGGCTGAAGATCACGACGGGCACCTTGGCCACCACGCCGAGGTGGCGGGCGATGCCGAGCGCGAGCGAGGTCTTGCCCATCGCGGGGCGGGCGGCGAGGATGATCAGGTTCGAGTCCTGGAAGCCCGAGGTGATGTTGTCGAGGCCCTTGAGGCCGGAGGGCTGGCCGATCAGGCCGCGGTGCTCGGCGGCGTTCGCCATCCGCTCGACCTCGTCCGAGAGGAGGTCGCCGATCGGGGCGACCTCGCCGGTCGTGCGCTCCTGCGAGATGTCGAAGATCGCGGACTCGGCGCGGTCGAGGATGTCGCGCACGTCGCCCTGGCGGCCGTAGCCGAGCTCGGCGATCTCGAGGCCCGCGGCGGCGACGCGCCGCAGGAGCGCGAGGTCGCGGACGATCTGCGCGTGCGCCTTCGCGTTGGCCGCGACGGTGACGGCGCTCGAGAGGCCGAACACGAAACCGCGCCCGCCGACCTCCTCGAGCTTGCCCATCCGCTCCAGCTCGTCCGACACCGTGACGGCGTCGATCGGCTCGGAGCGGTTGAGCAGCGCGAGGATCGCGCGGTAGACGGTGCCGTGCGCCTCGCGGTAGAAGTCGCCGGGGTCGGTGATGACCTCGGAGACCGTGATCACGGCCTGCTCGTTGAGCAGCATCGCGCCGAGGACGGACTCCTCGGCGTCGAGGTCCTGCGGCGGGACGTTCGCCTC
>JBEGMS010000083.1:0-3599 GCA_041182985.1 Actinomycetota bacterium | reverse complement strand
AGCGCGCGCATCACGGGCTGCGGTCTCGCTCCGAAGCGGGCGGAGGCGATGGTGCGGCTGCTCACGCGCGTCGACCTCGGGCGGCTCGGCGGCCTCGACCGCGAGGCGGTCGCCGCACGGCTGCAGCGCGAGGCGCAGGTCGGGCCATGGAGCATCGGGGTGATCGCCCTGCAGGGGTGGGGATGGGGCGATACCGGCCTGGTCGGCGACCTCGGCCTGATGAAGCTGGTGGGGGCGCTCGCTCGACGGCCGCCCGAGGTGGCGGACACCGAGGCGCTG
This sequence comes from Actinomycetota bacterium, assembly GCA_041182985.1. Classification (GTDB taxonomy): domain Bacteria; phylum Actinomycetota; class Thermoleophilia; order Gaiellales; family F1-60-MAGs149; genus F1-60-MAGs149. The sequence continues at coordinate 3,320 of JBEGMS010000083.1, read as the reverse complement.
CTCGCGCCCTACGCGCCTTGGCGCGGGCTCGCCAGCCTGCACCTGATGCAGCACCCCCTGGCGCGGCAGCGGCGGCCCGTGCGGGCCGCCGCCTGAGGTGCCCCCGAGACGATTTGAACGTCTGACCCCAGCCTTCGGAGGGCTGTGCTCTATCCACTGAGCTACGGGGGCGAGCGGACCGAGGATAGCGGAGCGATCAGGATGGCCCCTGCCGTAGGGTTCCGGCGATGGAGTTGCGCGCCCGGATCCAGGAGCTCGTCCTCGCCGAGCCGTTCGAGATCGCCCGCGGCGTCTCGACGCACGAGCCGACCCTGGTGGTCGAGATCGAGCATGACGGGATCGTCGGCTTCGGGGAGGGCGCGCCGGTCGACTACCACGGCGAGACGACCGAGGCCATGCTCGCCGAGGCGACCAGCGACGTGCCCGCCCTGCTCGGCGACGATCCCTTCGCGCTCGAGGCCGTGATGCGGCGGCTGCGCTCCGAGGGCCTGATGGGCGGGACGCGGATGGCCGTCGACGGCGCGCTGCACGACTGGATCGGCAAGCGCCTCGGGCAGCCCACCTGGCGCCTCCTGGGGCTCGAGCCGACCAGCCCGGCGACCTCGTTCACGATCGGGATCGACACCGTCGAGGGCACCGCTGACAAGGTCCGGCGGGCCCAGGCGTACCGCGTCCTCAAGGTCACGGTCGGCGGGGCCGCCGACCTTGAGCGCCTCGAGGCCGTCCGCGCCGGCTTCGACGGCGCGATCCGGATCGACGGCAACGAGGGCTGGGACATCGAGATCGCGCGCGCCATCACCCCCGACCTCCTCCGCCTCGGGATCGAGTTCGTGGAGCAGCCGTTCCACCGCGAGGACGTCGATGCGTACCGGGCCTACCGCGAGCTCGACCGGCGCCTGCCCGTGATCCTGGACGAGTCCTGCCAGGACGCGTCCGACGTCCCGCTCGCCGCGGCTCTCGCCGACGGGGTCAACATCAAGATCGCGAAGACCGGCGGCATCCGCGGCGGCTTCTCGCTGGCCCGCGCGGCCCGCGCGCACGGCCTCGACGTCATGATCGGCTGCATGATCGAGTCCGAGCTCGGGATCGGGCAGGCGGCGCAGATCGCCTCGCTGACGGACTTCGTCGACCTCGACGGCCACCTGCTGATCGAGGACGGCCCGTTCACCGGCCTCGGTCTCGCCGACGGCGTCGTGACGGTGTCGGACCGGCCGGGGATCGGGGTGGAGCCGCGATGAGCGAGCGCCTCGCGATCTTCGCGGAGGGCCTCTGGGCCCAGTCGGACGCCAAGACGGGCCACGGCGTCCTGCGCTTCGGCGACCGCGAGGTCGCCTGCGTGATCGACAGCACGCGCGCCGGCGAGCGCAGCGCGGAGGTGGTGCCGTTCGCGCGCCGCGACGTGCCGATCGTGGCCGACGTCGACGCCGCGGTCGCGCTCGGCGCCACCGCGATCCTGATCGGCGTCGCGCCGTCCGGCGGCCGGCTGACGCCGGCCTGGCGCGAGGCCCTGCTGCACGGGATGTCGCAGGGGCTCGACGTCGAGGCCGGGCTGCACACCCTCTTGGCCGACGATCCCGACCTCGCCGCCGCCGCGGGGCAGTACGGCGTGCGCCTGCGCGACCTGCGCACGTCGCCGACGGATCTCGGCGTGCCGCGCTTCGACCTGTCGCGCCCGCCCGGCCTGCGCGTCGCGCACACGGTGGGCACGGACTGCGCCATCGGCAAGATGTCGACCGGGCTCGAGCTCCACCACGGCGCGCTGGCCCGCGGCGAGCGCTCCGCCTTCGTGGCCACCGGCCAGACCGGCATCGCGATCACGGGCTGGGGCATCGCCGTCGACCACGTCATCGCCGACTACATCGCCGGCGCCGCGGAGCGGCTCGTGGACATCGGAGCCGAGCACGGCGACCTGCTGTGGGTCGAGGGGCAGGGGTCCCTGCTGCACCCGGGCTACAGCGGCGTCACCCACGGCCTCCTGCTCGGCTGCCAGCCCGACGTGCTCATCCTGCAGCACCTGGCGGGGCAGACGGCCAACGACGACTACACGACGCGCCCGATCCCGCCACTGCCGGACGTGATCGCGCTCTACGAGGACGCCGTGCGCGCGGTCAAGGACGCGCCCGTGGCGGCGATCACGCTCAACACGAAGCTCCTCGACGACGAGGGCGCCCGGCGCGCCATCGCCGAGGCGGAGGAGGCGACCGGCCTCGTCGCCGACGACGTCGTGCGCAACGGCCCCGAGCGGATCCTGGACGCCGTCCTGGCCCGCCTCGCCGCTGTGACGTGATCGTTACTTGACACGAACGCATGTTCGGATACAGTTCCGAACATATGTTCGACATCCGAATCATCCGCTCGCTGGGCCTCCTGCTCGCGGTCCTCGCCCTCGTCATCGCCATCGGGCTGCGCACGGCCCCGGAGAGCGACGCCACCGCGCCGCCCGTGGCCTACACGGTGCAGCCCGGGGACACGCTCTGGGACATCGCCGATCGCACCTACGCGGGCGATCCGCGCGACCGGCTGGGGGAGATCCGGGAGCTGAACGACCTCGAGGGCAGCACCCTCGTGGCCGGTCAGACCCTGCTCCTGCCCGGCGTCTGAGCCGCACGGCGCCCACCCGAAATGTTGGCGTTGTGTTGCGCCGGCGAGGCCTGGAGCCGAGCCCTGTGAGGATCGTGTTAGGAGTCCGGCAGGATTCGGCCCCGGGGGTGGAGGGGCGGTCGCCAACGCGGAATCCTCTCCGTGCCATGACCGCCACCGCAGCCCCCAAGCGCCCCGTGCGCAACCTCAAACTGGTCGAGCCCGACGCCGTCTTCGATGACGCCGCCCGGGCCGACGAGGTCGAGATCGACGACTCGTTCGACGAGACGCCCGAGGTCGACCTGCTCTTCACCTACGTCCGCCAGATCGGCGACGGCCGCCTGCTGACCGCCGGCGAGGAGGCCGCGCTGGCGCGCCGCAAGGACGCCGGCGACATGGCGGCCAAGCAGGAGCTCGTCGAGCGCAACCTGCGCCTCGTGATGTCGATCGCGCGGCCGTACAGCCAGGCCTCCGGCGTGCCGCTCCTGGACCTGATCCAGGAGGGCAACGTCGGGCTGATGCGCGCGGTCGAGAAGTTCGACCACACGAAGGGCTTCAAGCTCTCGACGTACGCCACCTGGTGGATCCGCCAGGCCATCAGCCGCGCCATTGCGGACCAGGGCCGCACGATCCGCCTGCCCGTCCACGTCGTCGACAACCTCAAGCGCCTGCGCAAGGCCGAGCGGCGCCTGCGCCAGGAGCTCGGCCGACACCTCGTCGAGCGTGCGGGTGCCCTCGCC
>JBEGMS010000082.1:0-8312 GCA_041182985.1 Actinomycetota bacterium | reverse complement strand
GGTCTCCGCCGCGATCTCCTCGCCGTGGCGCTCGAGCACCCGCCGCAGGCGGGCATCCCCGCCGATCTCGAGGCGGATGCGGTCCGCGACCTCGAGCCCCGTGTCCTTGCGGCGGCCCTGGATGAAGTGGATCAGCTCGCGCGCGATGCCCTCATCCTCGAGCGCCTCGTCGAGCTCGGTGTCGACGGCGACTGCGAGGCCGCCCTCGTCGGCCACGGCGAAGCCCTCCCGCGGACGCGTCCGCAGCTCCACCTCCTCCGGCCCGAGCCGGTGCCCGGCGACCACGATGTCGCCGCCGTCGCGCTCGAACGCCCCGGCCTTCAGGGCGGCCTGCACGGCCGGGACGTCCTTGCCCAGCTTCGGCCCCAGGGCGCGGAAGTTCGGGACGACCTCGACGTCGAGGAGCTCATCGACCGCGTCCGCGATCCGGACGGCCTTGACGTTGAGCTCGAGGGCGATCTCGTCCGCCAAGCCCTCGACGGCCGCACGGGCCGCGGCGTCCGGCGTGGCCACCACCGCCTCGCGCAGGGGCTGGCGCAGCTTGCGGTTGCCCTGCGCGCGTGCGGCGCGGCCGAGCGAGATCGCGGTCTGCGCGAGGCGCATCGGCACGAGGGCGTCCTGATCGGGCTCGCCCGCGACGGGCCAGCCGGCCAGGTGCACGGAGTCCGGAGCGTCATCTGCGTGGCCGCGCACGATCCCCTGCCACATCTCCTCCGCGAGGAACGGCATGGCCGGGGCGATCAGCCGGCAGACCTGCGCGAGCGCCCACCACAGGGTCCGGAAGGCCGCGTCCTTGTCGGCGTCGGCCTCGGCGCGCCAGAACCGCGCGCGGCTGCCGCGGATGTACCAGGCCGAGAGGTCGTCGACGAGGGCCTCCACCGTGCGCGCGTACGTCGGGGTCCAGTAGCCCTGGAGCGCCGCGTCGCACTCGCGCACGGCCTCCTCGACGCGGGCGACGATCCAGCGGTCGAGCGCCGTGGCGACGGGCGGATGCCCGTCCAGGTCCGACCAGGTGGGCGCGAAGCCGTCGATCTCGGCGTAGCGGACGAAGAAGGCGTACGAGTTCCAGAGGGTCAGGAGCCGCCGGCGCACCTCGGTGGCCGGTCCGTAGCCGAAGTTCATGTTCTGCGACGGCGTCTGCAGCGCGTACAGCCAGCGCATGACGTCGGCGCCCATCTCCTCGACGGCGTCGTCGAACCAGATCGCATTGCCCCACGACTTGTGCATGGCGCGACCGGTCTCGTCGTGCAGCTTCTCGTAGCCGAGCACGGCGCGGTAGGGCGCGCGCCCGACGAGGACGACGCTCATGAACAGCTGCGAGTAGAACCAGAGCCGGATCTGCTCGCGCATCTCCGAGATCCAATCGGCGGGGAACCACTTCTCCCAGTAGGCGTGATCAGGGAGGTCGGCCGCGGTCAGCCCCTGTCCCGCGCCCGCCGCGTAGCCGCCGTCGACGTGGGCGTCGCGGCCCCAGCCGAGCGTCGAGAACGGCACGATGCCGGCGTCGAGCCAGCAGTCGCCGACCTCGGTGACGCGCTCGGCGATCTGGCCGTCGTCCGTGCGGATCCGGATGCCGTCGATCCAGGGCCGGTGCAGCTCCTCGAGGCCGTCCAGCGAGTCGACCGCGCGGTCGCGCAGCTCCTCGATCGACCCGATCACGGTCATCGATCCGTCCGGCGCTCGGTAGAACGGCAGCGGCAGGCCCCAGTAGCGCTTGCGGGAGATGCACCAGTCCCCCATGTTGCGCAGCCAGTCCTCCATGCGCTTGCCGTACTGCTCCGGCACCCACTCGACGGTGCGCGCCGCCTCGATCATGGCCTCGCGCACCGGATCGGCGCTGATGAACCACTCCTCGACGACGCGGAAGATCAGGTCGGTGCCGCAGCGCCAACAGACCGGGAAGCGGTGGTCGATGGTGCCGGCGCGCACGAGCAGCCCGGCCTTCGCCAGATGCTCGCGGATCGCCTCCGCGGCCTCGGCGCTGCCCTGGCCGGCGAGGAAGCCGTAGTCGGCGGTGAAGACGCCCGCTTCGTCGACGGGGACCAGCGCCGGCAGGCCCTCGGCGACCCCGAGGTCGAAGTCCTCCGCGCCGCAGCCCGGCGCGATGTGCACCACGCCGGTGCCCTCGTCGGCGGAGACCATGTCCCAGGCGACGACGCGGTGCGCGACCTCGCCCTGGGCGGGCAGGTCGTCGAACGGCCCGCGGTACGCGCGTCCCACGAGCGCCGCGCCCGGCGCGCGCTGCGTCACCTCGGCGTCCGAGCCGAACAGATCCTCGACGCGGCTGGCCATCACCCAGTCGATGCCCTGCGACGTCCGCACGGCGGCGTACTCGGCCTCCGGGTCGACCGCGGCCACGACGTTGGCCGGCAGCGTCCACGGGGTCGTCGTCCACACCACGACCGCCTGCTCCGGCTCGTCGAGGAACGGGAAGCGCACGTGCAGCGTCGGATGCGTGCGATCGCGGTAGGAGTCGATCAGCTCGTGCTGCGAGAGCGACGTGCCGCAGCGCGGGCACCAGACCATCGGGCGGTTGCCCCGGTAGAGCATGCCCCGGTCATGGCACTCGCGCAGGAAGCGCCAGATGTAGGCGATGTTGGGATCGGTCATCGTGTAGTACGACCGGTCCCAGTCCATCCACTGCCCGAGCCGGATCGACTGCCGCGTCTGCACCGCCGAGTACTCGGCGACGCGATCGCGGCAGGCGCGGGCGAAGCGGTCGAGGCCGTACTCCTCGATCTCGCGCTTCGAGTTGAGGCCGAGCGCCTTCTCGACCTCCACCTCGACCCACAGGCCCTGGCAGTCGAACCCGTTCTGGTAGCGCAGCTCGTGCCCCTTCATGGCGCGGTGCCGCTGGATCAGGTCCTTCAGCGAGCGGCCCCAGGCGTGGTGCACGCCCATCGGGTTGTTCGCGGTGATCGGGCCGTCGGTGAACGAGAAGGGCGCACCGCCCGCGTTCTGCTCACGCAGGCGGTCGAAGGTGCGCTCGGCCTCCCACAGCGCGAGCACGCGGTGCTCGAGCGCGATGTGATCGGGCGTGGCGGGGACGGTCGGGTAGGTCACGGGCGGACGGATCGTGCGACCGCTGAACTGTACCCGTGCGGGGCCGTCAGGCCTCCGCACCACCCGGCCGCGCGCCGTAGCGGCGCGTCTGCTCCTCGCACCACAGCTCGAAGGCCGCGTGGCGCGCGAGGTAGCGCTCGATGGAGGCGATGCCGCCCTCGACCCAGACCTCCTCGTCCCACTCCTCGAGGCCGGTAAGGGAGGGCTCGTCGCCCCAGTCGTCGTCGTGCAGTTCCATGACGCATCGGGTGTTCGCGGATGCCCCGCGGACTCCTTCCCCGTCAGCGGTCGGCGAGGCGGCGCAGCGCCTCGGCCGTGTTGGCGAAGGCGAGCTCGTGCCTGACCGGCAGCACGTCGAGCGGGAACCACCGCAGCTCGGCCACGTCGTCGGCGGCCACGGGCTCGCCGGACGCGATGCGCGCCGTGTAGATGGCGTTGAGGGTGTGGTCGCCCCCCTCGCCGTAGATGTCGATCACGTGGCCGAGGAACCCGGTCAGCTCCACCGTGCAGCCGGTCTCCTCGAAGAGCTCGCGGACCGCGCACTCCTCGGGGGTCTCATCCGGTCCGCAGAAGCCGCCGGGGATGTCCCATCGCCCGCGGGCCGGATCGATTGCGCGCCGGGCCAGGAGCACCCGTGCATCGCCATCCAGGACGAGCACCGCGGAGCACGGCTTCGCACCGTGGTAGTGGGGCTCGCCGCAATCGGCGCAGTCCTGGCGGCTGCCGACGAGCGGTCCGAGCGTGCCGCCGCAGAAGCCGCAGTGCACGCGCAGTCGCATGCGCCCAGTGTGCCGGGTCAGGCGGCGATCGCCCGGCAGAGCTCGGGCCAGCCCCCCGGCTCCAGCATCCAGCCGGAGTAGGTGCCGCGGTCGGCGAGGATGACCCCGCAGGCACCCGTCGCCGGATCGCCGAAGGCCAGGGTCCCCGACGCGCCGAAGTGCGTGAAGGCCTCCGGAGAGAGCGCATCGCCCGTCCAGTGGGGCACCTTGCCGCCGCGCAGCTCGAACCCGATCGCCCAGTCGCAGCGGGCCCACTCCATGAAGCCCCCGACGCCGCCCGGGAGCGCGCCGCCGTGGTTCGTCCGCAGCAACGCGCACGTCTCCGGGGCGAGCAGCGCGGCGCCGTCCGCCGTGCGCCCCGCGTCGAGCACCAGCCGCACGAGCGCGAGGTAGTCGGACGCGGTCCCGTAGGCGCCGCTCTGCGGGAGCCCGAGGGCGCGGAAGCGCGGGCCGTTGAACAGCTGCGCACCATGCCCGAGCAGCCCGGGCTCCTGCACGGCGATGACCGTCGGATCATCCGCGGCGCAGCCGAACGTCGTACCCGCCATCCCGAGCGGCCGGATCACCGCTGCATCGGCGTAGGAGGCGTAGCCGATCCCGGTCGCCCCCTCCAGCACGGACGCGGCGACCGCGTAGCCGACGTTGGAGTACGTGCGCCGCGAGCCCGGCGGCGCCTCGGGCTGCACGGCCCCGTATGCGCCGGCGACCTCCACCCACCCCGCGCCGGGCTCGAGCTGCACCCGGCGGGCGGCCGCGTCGTCGAACGGCAGCCCGGAGACGTGGGCGAGCAGATCCGCCAGGGACGCGTCACCGGCCACCGGGCCCTCGAGCTCCAAGGTGCCCTCCTCGACCGCCACGAGGCAGGCCGCGGCGACGATCGGCTTCGTCAGCGACGCGAGCGCGAAGCGGCTCGACGGGGTGGCGGTCCCGACGGCGCAGGCCCCGCCTGTCCCCGAGGCAGTGCGCCACGCCGCCTGCACGGCTCCGACCACCCCCTTCTCGACCAGCCGCGCGCACAGCTCAGCGGGATCCGGGGCCATGGGCGGACGCTACCAGCGCAGGCCGTGCGCCCTCCGCGCGCGAAAGCCACCTCGGAAGCCCCCGCCGCCGGTCGGAAAGCGTCGTCCGCTGCGGTACGCTAGATCCCAGACGACCTGGAGGAACCCGTGGCAACGACCAGCGACCGCGCGATCGATCCCCTCGACTACGTCGGCTTCGACGCGCTCCTGACCGACGACGAGAAGGCCATCCGCGACGCGGTTCGCGAGGTCGTGCGCGAGCGCATCCTCCCCGAGGTCGGGGACTGGTTCGACAAGGGCATCCTGCCGCGCGAGGTGTTCACGGAGTTCGGCCAGATGGGCTTCCTCGGCGCGCACCTCGAGGGCTACGGCTGCTCCGGCGTCAACGCCGTCTCCTACGGGCTCATCAACCACGAGCTCGAGTACGGCGATTCCGGCCTGCGCAGCGCCGTCTCCGTCCAGGGTTCGCTCGCGATGTTCGCGATCTGGCGCTGGGGATCGGAGGAGCAGAAGGAGAAGTTCCTCCCCCGCATGGCCGCCGGCGAGGTGATCGGCTGCTTCGGCCTGACCGAGGCCGATGCCGGCTCCGACCCGGGCTCGATGCGCACGCACGCGCGCCAGGACGGGTCCGACTGGATCATCAACGGCTCCAAGATGTGGATCACCAACGGGTCGATCGCCGATGTGGCGATCGTCTGGGCCCAGACCGATGACGGCATCCAGGGCTTCATCGTCGAGAAGGGCATGGCCGGCTTCTCCGCGCCCGACATCCACAAGAAGCTGTCGCTGCGCGCCTCGATCACCTCGGAGCTCGTCCTGCAGGACGTCCGCGTCCCCGACGAGAACCGCCTGCCGGGTGTCCAGAGCCTGCGCGGGCCGCTCTCCTGCCTCAACGAGGCCCGCTACGGGATCGTCTGGGGCGTCGTCGGCGCCGCCCGCGCCTGCTACGAGGAGGCGCTCTCCTACGCGACCGAGCGGATCGTCTTCGAGAAGCCCCTGACCGCGTACCAGCTGACCCAGCAGAAGCTCGCCGAGATGGTCCTCGAGATCAACCGCGGCATGCTGATGGCGCTCCACCTCGGCCGCATGAAGGACGAGGGCAAGCTGCGCCCCGAGCACGTCTCGCTGGGCAAGATGGGCAACGCCCGCGGCGCGCTCGAGATCGCCCGCTCCGCCCGCTCGATCCTCGGCGGCAACGGCATCACGCTCGAGTACCCCGTGATCCGGCACATGAACAACCTCGAGAGCGTCTTCACGTACGAGGGCACGCATGAGGTGCATACGCTGGTCGTCGGCGGGGCCGTCACGGGCGTCCAGGCGTTCCGGTGAGCGCACTCGAGGGGCTTGAGTACATCTCGTACGCCGTCGAGGCGTCGTCCGGATGGCAGCGGGTGCTCCATGAGCCGCACCACCGCGTCTACGGACCGGGCGGAGCCACGCGCTACCACCACGTCGGGTCGGATGATCCTCCCGTCGAGGGGACCGCTGAGCTGATCGCGGAGCAGGGCGACACGCTCACGATCCTGATCACGGGGGACGACCCGCCGAAGACCGTGGCGCTGACCGTCCTCAGCCCGACGGTCGCCGAGATGACGATCACCCGCGGCGCCGACTGGGCGCGATGCGTGGTGGCGCTGATCGCCCTGCCGGACGCCCAGCACGACCACTGAGTCAGGTGCCGGCTGGGGGGCGGACCTCGAAGCCCTCGTGCTCGCGTGCGGCGACCACGGCCGGCTGCGCGTGGAACCGCTCGTAGAAGGGCCCGAGCGCGGGATCGTCCCACCAGGGATCGTTCGTGAGCCGCGTCCAGCGGATCAGCATGCCGAGGAAGGCGTCGTCGACCCCGAGTGCCTCGCCGCGTGCGAACGGACGGCCGTCCGCATACCACTCGGCGCAGCGGCTGCGGAGGGTGGTCAGCTCCGCCTGCGCGTGCGCGACTACGGCCGCACGGGCGTCATCGCCGTCGGCGAAGCGCTGCGGGTAGCGCGCCCGCAGGATGGCGACCTGGACCGTGTTGGTGAGGAACACCAGCCGCGCCAGGAAGGGCGGGCGCTCCGGGTCATCCGGCGCGGGCGCGAGGTCGTGGCGACCAGCGTGCTCGGCGATCGCGAGGCTGATCGCGGCGGACTCCGTCTGCACGGTCCCGTCGGGCCAGATCAGGGTCGGGATCCGTCCGGACGGGTTCAGCGCCAGGTAGGCCTGCGGCTCCACCGGCACGCCGGCGTCGTCGCGGACGACGCGCACGAGCTCGTGCTCCATTCCCGTCGCCTCGAGCATCACGTGCGGGGCGAACGACCCCGCACCGGGCAGGAAGTAGAGGAGCGCGGCGGGCATGGCGGCAATCTAGCGCGCAGGCGCGGACGGCCTGCCACGCTGCAGCCACGCGATCCGAAGGGAGCACCCATGGCGCACGTCATCGCCGTCCGCTGGACGATCACCCCCGGCCACGAGCAGGAGGTCCTGGACCTCGCCCGCACGATGGTCGAGCCCTCCAACGCCGAGCCCGGCTGCCGCACGTACGTCCTGCACACCGACCCGGCCGATCCGTCCGCCCTGTTCCTCTACGAGGTGTACGACGACGCCGACGCGTTCCAGGCCCACTGCGACAGCGCCCACTTCAAGGCCACCGTCGAGGCCCGCATATTCCCGCTGCTCGTCGAGCGCCGCCTCGAGGTCTACGAGATCGCGTGAGCCCCCGGCGGGGCGGGAGGTATCGCGGAGCCTTGCGCAGACGCCTTTCCGTCGCCCTACTGGTCGCCGTCGCGCCCGGGTCGGGCACGATCGAGTTCGGCCTGCTCGGACCCGGCGCCGCGCCACCGGAGCGGACGGCGACGATGGCGATCGAGGCCTCCTGGCCGGCGTCCGGATGGGCGGTACTGGGCTCGAACCAGTGACCCCCAGCTTGTCGAGCTGGTGCTCTACCAACTGAGCTAACCGCCCGGACGGGGCCGGAATCTACCAGACCCCCGAGGGCCGGGGCCGCGGCTAGAGCACCTCAAGCGGCGCGTACTCGACGCGCAGCCGCCGCTCACCCGACTCGGGGAAGCGCACGACGACCTCCTCCGGCGTCGGGCAGGCGATCACGATCCCCTCCCCGAGCGTCGCGTGCCGCACGGTGTCTCCCGTCGAGATCACCGGCAGGTCCGCGGGCTCGCGCCGCTCGATCCGCGGCCGCCGCGGCGCAGCGGAGGGCGGCGGCAGGTCGGACCAGCGTCCGCGGGCCGCCGGCATCGCCGTCCCCCCGCGGACCCCCACCCGCTCCTCCGCGCGGTGGTCCGCCGGGATCTCGTCGATGAAGAGGGAGCGCGGATTGCTGTCGGTGCGCCCGTAGAGGCTGCGCTGCCGGGCATGGGTGAGCACGAGGCGCTCGCGGGCACGGGTCATGCCGACGTAGCAGAGCCGGCGCTCCTCCTCGAGGTTGGCCTCCTCCAGGGCGCGCGCGTGCGGGAAG
>JBEGMS010000081.1:0-10086 GCA_041182985.1 Actinomycetota bacterium | reverse complement strand
GTCGCGGACCGCCGGGTCGCGGACGGGCGTGATCACCTCGATCCGCGAGTCGAGGTTGCGCTGCATCATGTCGGCGCTGCCCATGTACGTCGTGGTCGCGACGCCCGTCTCGAAGCGGAAGGCGCGGCCGTGCTCGAGGAAGCGGCCGAGGATCGAGACGACGCGGATGTTCTCGGACATGCCGGGCACGCCGGGCCGCAGGCAGCAGATGCCGCGCACGATCAGGTCGACCCGGACGCCCGCCTGGGAGGCGCGGTAGAGCTCCTCGATCACGACGGGGTCGACGAGCGAGTTCATCTTCAGCGTGATGCGGGCGGGGCGCGCCGGGGTGTGCTCGACGGCGCAGCGCCGGATCTCCGACACCACGTGGCCGCGCAGGTGCATCGGCGCCACCCAGATCGCATGGAAGCCCTGCGGGCGCGCGAAGCCCGTCATCTGGTTGAACAGGTCCGCGACGTCCGCCGTGATCTCCTCATCGCACGTGAACAGGCCGAAGTCGGTGTAGGTGCGGGCCGTGGACGGGTTGTAGTTGCCCGTGCCGATATGCACGTAGCGGCGCGTGCCGCCCTGCTCGCGCCGCACGACGAGGGCCAGCTTGCAGTGCGTCTTGTAGCCGACCTGCCCGTGCACGACGTGGACGCCGGCGCGCTCGAGCGCCCGCGCCCAGCGGATGTTGCGCTCCTCGTCGAAGCGGGCCGTGACCTCGACCAGCGCGACGGCCTGCTTGCCCTCCTCGGCAGCCAGCGCGAGGGCGGGCACGATCGGGGAGTCGCCGCTCGTGCGGTAGATCGTGTGCTTGATCGCGAGCACGTCGGGGTCCTGGACGGCCTGCTCGATGAAGCGCTCCACCGTGCCGGCGAACGACTCGTACGGGTGGTGGACGAGAATGTCACCGCGGCGGATCTCCGCGAACAGGTCGACCGCGCCGTCTCCGTCCCCCGCCAGGCGGGCCGGCATCTGCGGCTGCCACGGCTGGAAGCGCAGATCGGGGCGGGGGAGGCGCGCCAGCACGCTGAGGCCGCCGGTGTCGAGCGGGGGCCGGATGGCGAAGACCTGCCGGAGGTCGACGTCGAGGGCGTCGATCAGGGTCGCCCGCATGTCGGCGGGCATCGCCTCGTCGATCTCGAGGCGGACGACGTCGCCGAAGCGCCGCCGGGAGAGCTCGCGCTCGACGGCCTCCAGCAGGTCATCGGCGCCCTCCTGGATCTCGAAGTCCGCGTCGCGCGTGACCCGGAAGGTGCTCGAGGCCACGATCTCCATGCCGGGGAAGAGCATCGGCAGGCCCGCGGCGATGATCTCCTCGATCCGCACGAAGCGGTCGCGGTCGCCGACGCGGACGAGGCGCGGCAGCACCTCGGGCACCTTGACACGGGCGAAGCGCGTCTCGCCGGTCGAGGGGTCGCGCACCGTGACCCCGACCGACAGCGAGAGGTTGGAGATGTACGGGAAGGGCTGCCCGGGCCCGACGGCCAGGGGCGTCAGCACCGGGTACAGCTGCTGGTCGAAGATGGCCGCGATCTCCGCCTGCTCGTCCGCGGTGCACTCGCCCAGCGAGACCACCTCGATCTGGTGCTCGCGCAGCGCGGGCAGGAGCTGCCCGTGGACGGTGTCCTCGAGCTGGGCCTGCAGCTCGCGGTAGCGCTCCGCGATCGCGTCGAGCGTCTCGTGGGGCGGCGTGCGATCCGACGGCACGGTGCCCTGCAGGACGTGGTCGACGAGGCCGGCGACGCGCACCATGAAGAACTCGTCGAAGTTGCTGGCGTAGATGGAGCAGAAGCGCACCCGCTCGAGCAGCGGCATCGACGGGTCGGCCGCGAGCTCCAGGACGCGGCGGTTGAAGTCGAGCCACGAGAGCTCGCGGTTGAACAGCCGGTCGCGCCCCTCGGGCGCGCGCAGCCGGCCCAGCGGGCGGGGGTTAGGCATGGCGCGGCTCGCCTCCACGGCTGAAGGGTACCGGGCTGCAGGGCCTGCGGCCGCGGGAGCGACGACGAAACCGGTTTGTCACCACCGGCTCACCGAGGCGGAACCCACCGCCGCGCCCGGATGCGTGACGCTGCCTGAGAAGGATCCGACCCAACCGGAGGCACATCACGTGAAGACCCGCAAGACGCTCACCACCATCCTCGCCATCGGCGCCATCGGCGCGCTGATCGCGGGCTGCGGCGGTGGTCGCGAGGAGGAGTCGGCGGGCGGCGGGGACACCGCCGCCGCGGCCAGCGACCTGACCGGCGCCATCGTCATCGACGGCTCCAGCACGGTGGCCCCGCTGGCCACGCTGATCGCCGAGAAGTTCGAGGGCGCCAATCCGGGCGTCTCCGTCACGGTCGGCACGTCCGGCACCGGCGGCGGCTTCGAGAAGTTCTGCGCCGGCGAGACCGACGTCTCCAACGCCTCGCGCGCCATCAAGGACGAGGAGGTCGCCCTCTGCGGCGACGGCGGCGTTGAGTACACCGAGCTGCTGGTCGCCAACGACGGCATCGCCATCGTGGCCAACCCCGAGAACGACTGGGCGACCTGCCTGACCGTCGACCAGCTCGCCCTGATGTGGGGACCGGACTCCACGGCCACGAGCTGGAAGGACATCGATCCCTCGTTCCCCGATGAGCCCCTGAAGCTGTACGGCCCGGGCACCGACTCCGGCACGTTCGACTTCTTCACCGACGCCATCAACGGCGAGGAGGGTGCGAGCCGCACCGACTACTCGCCGTCGGAGGACGACAACGTCACGATCCAGGGCGTCACGGGCGAGAAGGGCGGCCTCGGCTACTTCGGGCTCTCCTACTACGAGGAGAACAAGGACAAGCTGAAGCTGATCGAGGTCGACAACGGCTCCGGCTGCGTCTCTCCGAGCCCGGAGACGGTCCAGGCCGGCGAGTACGCGCCGCTCTCGCGCCCGCTCTTCATGTACGTCTCGGCCGCCGCAGCTGAGCGCCCCGAGGTGCTGGCGTTCGCCCAGTACTTCCTCGACAACGAGGAGGCCATCAACACCGAGGCTCTCTTCGTGCCCCTGTCGGAGGAGCAGCTGACCACGCTCCAGGGCGAGGTCGACAGCCTCAAGGGCTAGTCTGCCCCTGTGGCTACGGCGTCCCCCACGACGGAAGGTGGCGGCCGGCCCCGGCTGGCCGCCACCAGCCGCCGCCTCGGCGAGCGCGCCATCATCGGCGCGCTCGCCCTGGCGGCGGTCATCTCCGTGCTCGTCACGGTCGGCATCGTGATCGCGCTGCTCGTCCCGAGCATCGAGTTCTTCTCCGAGATCTCCCTGGCCGAGTTCTTCGGGTCGGCCGACTGGGCACCGCTCTTCGAGCCACCCGCCTTCGGCGTCCTCCCGCTGATCATCGGCACCCTGTCGACGACCTTCTGGGCCTGCCTCGTCGCCCTGCCGCTCGGACTCGGCACGGCGATCTACCTGAGCGAGTACGCCCGGCCCCGCGTCCGGCGGACGGTCAAGCCCGTCCTCGAGGTCCTCGCCGGCATCCCGACGGTGGTCCTCGGCTACTTCGCGCTGACCGTGCTGACGCCGTTCCTGCGCGACCTCGGCTGGCAGGTCGAGATCTTCAACGCCTTCTCGGCCGGCGTCATCATCGGCATCCTGCTCCTGCCCACGGTGGCGTCCCTCTCCGAGGACGCCATGACCGCCGTGCCGAGCAGCCTCCGCGAGGGCTCGTTCGGACTCGGGGCGAACCGCTTCCAGGTCTCGACGCGGGTCGTCGTCCCCGCCGCGATCTCGGGGATCGTCGCCTCGTTCGTCCTCGCGATCTCCCGCGCCATCGGCGAGACCACCATCGTGCTGCTCGCCGCGGGCCAGCTGGCCCGCGTCTCGTTCTGGCCCGGCGAGTCTGTGATGACCATGACCGCCTTCATCGCGGGCACCGGCTCGGGCGACGTCCCGACCGGGTCGATCGAGTACAAGACGATCTTCGCGGTCGGCATGACGCTGTTCGTCCTCACGTTCGTCCTCAACATCATCTCCATCCGCATGGTGCGGCGCTTCCGGGAGATCTACGAGTGAACGCCGCGGGCCGCATCGCGCAGCAGCACGCCGGCGTCGCCGTGCGCGAATCGCTCGCCGGGCGCCGCAACCGCTCCGTGGCGGCGGGGATCTTCCTGGGCTACCTGCTGCTGTCCACCGTCGTCGGCCTCATCGCCCTCGCCGTCCTCCTGGTCACGATCCTGCAGGACGGCCTGCCGTACCTCGACTCCATGCTGTTCACCAACTCCCCGTCGGCGAACCCCGAGCGCGCCGGGGCCCGCCCCGCGATCATCGCCAGCATCCTCGTGGCCGTCGTGCTGATCGCGACCGCGCTGCCCGTCGCCGTCGGCACCGCCGTCTACCTGGAGGAGTTCGCCCCGAAGGGCAACCGGCTGATCGACCTGATCGAGCTCAACATCCAGAACCTCGCCGCGGTGCCATCGATCATCTTCGGCATCCTCGGCCTCGCCTTCCTGGTGCGCGGGATCGACCTGGGACCCGTCCTGCTCGCCGGTGCCCTGATCCTCGGGTTGCAGATGCTGCCGACCGTCATCATCGCCTCGCGCGAGGCGCTCCGGGCGGTGCCGGACTCGGTCCGCCAGGGTGGAATGGCGCTCGGCGCGACGCGCTGGCAGGTCGTGTGGCGCGAGGTCCTACCGGCGGCGATCCCCGGCATCGCGACCGGCTCCATCCTCGGCATGAGCCGCGCGATCGGCGAGACGGCGCCGCTCCTGATGGTCGGGGCGGCCACCTTCGTGTCGTTCAACCCGGGCCTCCTCACCCAGTACACCGTGCTCCCGATCCTGATCTACCAGTGGATCAAGCTCCCGCAGGACATGTTCCAGGGCCTCGCTGCGGCGGCTATCATCGTGCTGCTCGTGATCCTCGTCGCCATGAACGGATTCGCCATATGGATGCGCAACCGGTACGAGAGGAAGTGGTGACGGTGGAGCCGACGCCCGAGACGACGACCGCGGCACCGCCGGCCGGCGCCCCGACCGGCCCCGGCATCGCGACGCTGACCGTGGAGGACCGCAGCCCCGTCGACGCCGTGCCGCTGGAGCAGCGCGAGGTCGTCTTCGACTGCCGGGGGGTTGGCGTCCGCTACAACGGCAAGCGCGCCCTGCGCGACGTCGACCTGCGGATCCACGCCAACGCGGTGACGGCGCTGATCGGCCCGTCGGGCTGCGGCAAGAGCACCTTCATCCGCTGCCTGAACCGGATGAACGACCTGATACCGGGGGCCAGCGTCGACGGCGAGGTCGCCTACCACGGCGAGAACCTCTACGACCCGCAGGTCGACCCGATCGAGGTGCGCAAGCGGATCGGGATGGTCTTCCAGAAGCCGAACCCGTTCCCGAAGTCGATCTACGACAACATCGCCTTCGGCCCGCGCGTGCTCGGCATGAAGGACCAGCTCGATGACCGCGTCGAGCAGGCGCTGCGGCGCGCGGTCCTCTGGGACGAGGTCAAGGACCGGCTCAAGGAGGGCGCGCTCGGCCTCTCCGGCGGCCAGCAGCAGCGCCTGTGCATCGCGCGCGCCCTCGCCGTCGAACCCGACGTGATCCTGATGGACGAGCCGTGCTCCGCGCTCGACCCGATCTCGACCTCGGCGATCGAGGACCTGATGCTCTCCCTGACCGACGACTACACCGTCGTCATCGTCACGCACAACATGCAGCAGGCGGCGCGCGTCGCCGACATGACCGCGTTCTTCTCAGTCGACCAGGGCGAGACGGGCGCGCGCTGCGGCGTCCTGGTCGAGGTCGACCGCACCGAGCGGATCTTCACGAACCCGGCCAACGAGCGCACCGAGGCCTACGTCACGGGGCGCTTCGGATGAGGGAGGTCTTCCAGGAGGAGCTCGACGCGCTCTCGGCCTCCGTGCTGGAGGAGGGACGAGTTGCCGCCCATGCGGTCTCCGAGGCCACCCGCGCGCTCGTCGACTGGAGCGTCGACGCTTTCGACGCGACCCTCGCCGCGGAGGCCGACCTCAAGCGGCGCTACGTGGACACCGAGGTGCAGGTCGAGACGGTGCTGGCCCGGCAGGCGCCGGTGGCCAGCGACCTGCGCACCGTCCTCGCGGTCCTGCACATCAACCGCAGCCTCGAGCGAGCCGCGCACAACGCGGCCCGCGTCGCGCACCTCGCGACGCCGCCGCCGCGGCGTGCGCTCGTGGAGGAGGCCGTGATCACGGACGCCCTGCGCGCGATGGGAGAGCGCGGGGCGGAGATGCTGCGCACCGCGGTCGACGCCTTCGTCCGCCGCGACCCGGGCGCCGACCGCCTGCTGGCCGCGCTCGACGAGCTGGTGGACCGCGAGAACGAGAAGATCGCGGAGACGATCCTGTCGATCGACATCAACGACCCCGAGCTGCGCCAGTGGGCCTCGCGGATGCTGTTCGCGGGACGCTGGCTCGAGCGCGTCGGTGACCACGCGGTCAACGTCGGCGAGCGCGTGACCTACATGGTCACCGGCGAGGCGCCGAGCGTGGAGCACACGGGCTGACCCGGCGCGAGGGGTGAGCGGTGGGACTCGAACCCACGACCGCCGGGACCACAACCCGGAGCTACCACCAGCTGAGCTACGCCCACCACGGCCCGCCGTCGGCGGACGCGCGGAGCATACACCGATCCCGCCGGCGGATGACGCGGACTAGGATGCCCCTGTGGCCACCGTGCTGATCGTCGAGGATGACGAGGTTCTGGCCGGCGTGATGCGGCGTCACCTGACCCAGGCCGGCCACGACGTCGAGTGGGCCGCCGACGGAGAACGCGGCCTCAGGAAGCTGCGCTTCGAGCGGCCCGACGTCTGCGTCGTGGACCTGATGATGCCCGGCACCGATGGCTGGGGCGTGATCGAGCAGATGCGCGCTGAGGGCCTCGACACGCCGGTGATCGTGCTGTCGGCGCGCTCCTCCGAGCACGACAAGGTCCACACGCTCGGGATCGGCGCCGACGACTACCTCGTCAAGCCCGCCTCGATGAAGGAGCTCGTCGCCCGCGTGGGTGCGGCGCTGCGCCGCTCCGGCCGCGCCGCCGCTCCGGTCGCGCCGCGCGAGGAGGAGGCGATCGAGGCTCCTGGGATCCGGATCGACTTCCGCACCCATCGCGTGCTCGTGGAGACCGCGCCCGGCGAGTGGTCCGACTGCGGCCTGACGGTGCGGGAGTTCCGGCTGCTGACGACGCTCGCACGCGAGCAGGGGCGCGTCCTCAGCCGCGACGAGCTGCAGCAGCGCGTGTGGGGCACCCCGCACCGGCCGCGCGACCGCATCGTCGACGTCTGCATCCGCAAGATCCGCGAGAAGGTCGACCACCGCTCGCCGGACCGCGTCTTCGTCCACACGCACTACGGGGTCGGCTACCGCTTCGAGCCCGAGCCGAAGCCCGCCGACTAGGGGGCGAGCGGCAGCCGCACGCGCAGCTCGGTGCCCGTCTGTCCGTCCGACGCCGCGGCGACGTCGCCGCCGTGGGCCTCGACGATGTGCTTCACGAGGGCGAGGCCGAGGCCCGAGCCCGGGCCCGTCCGCGAGGCGTCGCCGCGGTAGAAGCGCTGGAAGACGTAGGGGAGGTGCTGCTGGGGAATGCCGATGCCATCGTCCCGGACGGTGAGCACCGCCATCCCGGCCTCGCCGGCCAAGACGATGTCGACGGCCGCGCCCTGGCCGCCATGGATGAGCGCGTTGTCGACGAGGTTCTGGACGACGACCTCGCAGAGGCGAACGGCGACCGGCACCTCGACGACATCCGGCGCAGCGACGCGGATCACGCGCCCGCGCCCGAGCCGCCGCCCGCGCGCGTCGTCGACGACGCCGCGCACGACCCCGGCCAGATCCGCGACACCGTCGGCGACGGCGAGACGGCCGCGGTCGAGTGCCGCGAGGAGCAGCATCTCGTCGATCAGCCGGCGCATGCCGTCGACCTCGTTCTCGATCTGCACGGCGAGCTCCCCGCGGTCCTCGTCGATGTCCGGCAGGGCGAGGGTCTCCGCGAGCCCGAGGATGCGCGCGAGGGGCGTACGCAGCTCATGCGACACGGCGGCCGAGAAGGTGCGCCGCGCCTCCTCGAAATCCACGTCCTCGGTGATATCGGTGACGGTGGCCACGACGCCGCCGTCCCACGCGGTCGCGGCGATCCGCAGCGAGCGCGGCGGCTCGCCCAGGATGACCGTCTCGCGCATGACGGCGCCGGGCTGCGCCGCCGCGGCGTCGACGATGTCGGCGAGGGGCTCGGACAGCTCGCGGACCCTCGCCGACGCCGTGAGTCCGGGCAGGAGCCGCCGGGCCGTGTCGTTGAGGAGCGCCACGCGGCCATCGGACCCGACCACGAGGAACGCCGCGGGCACCACCTCGGCGAGGGCCTCGGTCACCGGGGGCTGCGCCTCCTGCGGCTCGACGGCGGGCGCGGCGGGCCGCCGGCGGCGGATGTCGACCAGGAGCAGGACGACCACGAGCCCGGCGGCCGCGAGGATCAGGGCCGTCTGCGTGGACACCCGATTAGCATAGGTGCGCGGTCAGGCGGCGGGGCGTGTACACCGCATCGATACCGCAAAGCCACCGCCGCGCAACCCACGCGGCACCGGCGCTCGCATAGCGTGACCGCATGCCGAGCATCCTCGTGATCGAGGACGACCCCGTCCTCGGGAAGGCGATGGCCACCCACCTGCGGCACGCCGGCTACGACGTCGATCTGGCCGAGGACGGCGAGCGCGGCCTGCGGCGGATCCAGCACCACCGCCCGGACGTCGCGGTCATCGACCTGATGCTGCCCGGGCTCGACGGCTGGGCCGTCACGGAGACGATCCGGCGCGAGCACGGCGGCGTGCCGGTGATCGTGGTCTCCGCCCGCGGCTCGGAGCACGACAAGGTGCACACGCTCGAGATCGGCGCCGATGACTACCTGTCGAAGCCGTTCGGGATGCGCGAGCTCGTGGCGCGCATCGAGGCCCTGATGCGCCGCTCGAGGCTGATCGCGACCAGCGCGCCGCGCGGCGACGTGATCGTCGTCGAGGGCCTGCGCGTCGACCCCAACCTCCAGCGGGCGTTCGTGCGCACGCATCCGGGCCAGCCGGAGGACGAGTGGGAGGACACGCAGCTGACCCCGACGGAGTTCCGGCTGATCGTCGCGCTCGCCCGCGAGGAGGGGGTCGCGCTCAGCCGCGACGAGCTCCAGCGACGGGTGTGGGGGACGCCGTACCGCTATCGCGACCGCACCGTGGACGTCTGCGTCCGCAAGATCCGGGAGAAGGTCGACCGCCGCAGCCCGAGCCACGAGTACGTGCACACGCACTACGGCGTCGGGTACCGCTTCGCCGCCGAACCGTCCTGAGCCGATCGGCCCCGGCGATACACTGGGTCGGTGCTGGAGATCGGCTCCATTCTGCGTGCGGCCCGCGAGGAGCGCGGCCTCACGCTCGACGACGCCGCGGAGGCCACCAAGATCCGCCCGGCCTACCTCGAGGCGATCGAGGACGAGGCCTTCGAGCGGCTGCCCGGGGCGACCTACGCCCGCGGCTTCCTGCGCGCCTACGCCGAGCTCCTCGGCGTCGATCCGCAGCCCCTGATCGACGAGTTCTCGGAGCGCTTCGCGACCGCGCCGTGGGAGCTCGACGAGGACGTGATGTTCCCGCGCCGCCGCGGCCCGCGCGCCGAGGCGCGCGCCAGCCGCAGCTCGGGGATGATCGTCGTCGCGATCGCCGGGATCGTCGCGATCGCGGTGCTCGTCGTGATCGCCTCCACGTACCCGGCCACGCGCGAGACGCCGCTGCCCGCCACGGACCTCGGCACGACCGTGATCACGGTCACCGAGGCGGCCGTCAACCCCGTCGCGACGGCCGTGACGGCGGCGACGGAGCCCCAGACGACGGTCGCGCAGGCGCCCGTGACGCTGCGCCTGCGCCCGCTCGCGCAGGTCACGGTGACCGTGCGCGCCCTCGATGAGCCGGACGCGATCCCGCCGATCTTCCAGGAGGAGATCGAGCCGGACGAGAACGCCCCGCAGGGCATCCTGATCCCGCGCTCGACGACCGGGTACTCAGTGCGGCTCGACCGACCCGGCACCCTCGTCCTCGAGGTCAACGGCAAGCAGGTCGTGCCCGGGGACTCCGACACGCTGCTG
>JBEGMS010000080.1:0-6720 GCA_041182985.1 Actinomycetota bacterium | reverse complement strand
CGCGTAAGCATACCTTATGGTCGGAAGAAGTCCTTCTTATAATAGATCGTTATCGCAGACCCCCACGTCCTATTCGTGACCACGATGGGTCCGGCTATGGTGCGGCGGCCGTGAGCGCCTTCCCCCGCTACGCCGACCTCTCGATGCGGCTCTCCGACGAGCCCGACCCCGCCTGGCGCGTCCACCAGCTCGCCACCGAGCGCGTCGAGGCCGGCGAGGACATCATCGTCCTGTCGATCGGCGAGCCGGACTCGCCGCCGCCGCCCGCCGTCCTCGCGGAGATCGCGTCCTCGATCGAGCGCGGGCGCACCCGCTACGCCGCGGCCCGCGGCGAGGACGCGGTGATCCGCGCCATCTGCGCGTACGCCTCGCGCGACGCGGGCCGGCCGATCACGCCGGACATGGTCAACTTCTTCCCCGGCGCGCAGACCGCGATGTTCGGGATGCTGATGACGCTGGTCGGGCCCGGCGACCGGCTGATCCTGCCCGAGCCCTTCTACGCCCCGTACACCCAGGTCCTGCGCGCGAGCGGCGTCGCCGTCGACCACGTGCCGCTGCGCCCCGAGGACGGCTTCCACCCGCGCGTCGACGAGATCCGCGCCGCCGTCCGGCCCGAGACCCGCGCGGTGGTGCTGACGCACCCCCACAACCCGACGGGGGCGATGCTGGCGAAGGACGAGCTCGCGGCGATCGCGGAGGTCTGCCGCGACCACGACCTCTGGCTCCTCGCCGACGAGGTCTACGGCGAGTTCGCCTACGCCGGGGAGTACACGAGCATCCTCGCCCTCGAGGGCTCCGAGGACCGCGTCGTCTCGCTCGGCACGCTCTCGAAGTCGTACGCGATGACGGGCTTCCGGCACGGCTGGTCGATCGCGCCGCCCGCGCTCGCGGCGCGCGCCGGCGTCCTGCTCGAGGCGATGCTGTTCGGCTGCGTGCAGTTCATCCAGGACGCGGGCGCCGTCGCGCTCGCCGACGGCGGGGCCTTCCCGCGCGCCCAGCGCGACACGTACCTGCGCCGGCTCGACCGCGTGATGGCCGAGCTCGAGGGCTCCGCCGTGATCGCGCCGCGCCGGCCCGAGGCGGGGATGTTCGTGATGATCGACATCCGCCCGACCGGGCTCGAGGCGGAGGACTTCGCCCTGCGCCTGCTCGACGCCGAGCGGGTGTCGGTCCTGCCGACCCACACCTTCGGCCCCTCGGGCGCCGGCCACGTGCGCATCTCGCTCGGCATGGACGACGAGCTGCTCGTCGAGGCGGCGCGGCGGATCCGCCGCTTCGCCGACGCGCTCGCCTAGCCGCGGGGCCCGCGAGGGGCTAGGGTCCCCGGCGATGGACGTGCGCGACGGCACCACGCTCGACAACTGGCTGACCGACCCCTACCCGCGTCGCTCCTTCCAGCGGGTGCGCGAGTTCGCGCCGACCGCGCGGATCGCCAACGACACGCACCCGCCGCGGCTCCTCGAGCACGACCCGCACGACGTCGAGCAGGTGGCCTTCGCGGGCAGGGACGGCGCCGCGGTGACCGTGGCCGACCAGCTCGCCCGCTCGCAGGCCGAGGGGATCTGCGTCCTCAAGGACGGCCGCATCGCCTACGAGCGCTACTTCAACGGCATGACCGAGCGCACGCCGCACCTGTTGATGAGCGTCTCGAAGTCGTGGTGCTGCGCGCTCCTCGGCGTGCAGGTCGGCAAGGGCCTCGTCCGCCGCTCGGACCTCGTCACCGACGTCGCCCCGGACATGGCCGGCACCAGCCTCGACGGCGCCACCGTGGCCGATGTGGTCGACATGACCGCCGGCACGGAGTTCGTCGAGGACTACGACCTCTACGCCGACCCCGACGCCGACAACCCGCTGCTCGAGTACGAGCGCCACACGAGCTACCGGCGCCTAGGCGACCGCGAGCCGCTCGGCGCCCTCGGGCACTTCCGCACGTACCCGACCGCCTACGAGCACGGCGCCTGGTTCGACTACCGCTCGCCGCTGACGAACATCCAGGCCCACATCATCGAGACGGTCACGGGGCGCCGCTTCCACGAGGTCCTCTCCGAGGAGCTCTGGGGGCCGCTCGGCCAGGAGTTCGACGCGGACATCATGCTCGACCCGCTCGGCTTCCCCGTGGTCGACGGCGGCATGTCCTGCGCCCTGCGCGACCTCGCCCGCCTCGGCCAGGCCTACCTCGACGACGGCCGCGCGGGCGACGCCCAGGTCATCCCCGCCGAGTGGGTGCGCGACACCCGCGAGGGCGACGACGAGTGCGAGCGGCAGTTCAAGGCCAGCCCCACCCTCGACCAGGCCACGAAGGGCGACTGGTCGATGTACCGCAACGCCTTCTGGGTGATCCGCCGCGGCGAGGTGCTCAGCGGCCTCGGCATCCACGGCCAGTACTGCTACGTGCACCGGCCCGCGGGCGTGGTGATCGCGCGGATGTCGACCTACCCCCTGGCCTGGGACGAGGCGCAGTCGGCCGAGACCATGCGCTCGCTCGAGGCGATCGCCGAGCACCTCGCCTGACCCGGCCCGTTGACAGGGCGCCCGCGGACCCCGACGATCCCGGGGTCCCGGCACGGGCGAGGAGGAGGACCGACATGGCGGACGAGGGCTTCATCGATCTCGAGCACGGGCGCGTCTGGTACCGGCGCTCGGGCGGCGGCGACCGGCTGCCGATCCTGCTCCTGCACGGCGGGCCGGGCGCGGCCTCGTACTACCTCGAGCCGCTCGAGGAGCGCCTCGCGGAGCATCGCCCCGTCGTGGTCTACGACCAGCTCGGCTGCGGCCGCTCCGACCGGCCCGCCGACACGTCGCTGTGGACCATCGACTACTTCACGGACGAGGTCGACCGCATGCGCGACGCGCTCGGGCTCGGCGAGTGCCACCTGCTCGGCCAGTCGTGGGGCGGCTGGCTCTCGATCGACTACCTCTGCCGCGGCACGGCGGGGATCCGCTCGGTGGTCCTCGCCTCGACCTCGGCCTCCATGCCGCTGTTCGGCGAGGAGTGCCGCAAGCTGATGGCGGCGCTGCCCGCCCCCCACGGCGAGGTCCTGCTCGCCGGCGACCGCGAGGACCCGCGCTACCCGGAGGCCGAGATGGCCTTCTACACGCGCCACCTGTGCCGGCTCGACCCGTGGCCCGAGTGCATGCTCAAGACCGCCGAGTCGCTCGACGGCAACCCGGTCTACAACACGATGAACGGCCCGAACGAGTTCACGCTGATCGGCAACATGCGGGACTGGACCCGCGAGGCCGACCTGCACCGGATCGAGATCCCGACGCTGCTCACCTACGGCCGCTACGACGAGCTCGGCGAGCCCTGCGCGAACGGCATCAAGGCGGGCGTCCCGCACGCCGAGACGCGCTGCTTCGAGGAGTCGTCGCACGTCGCCCACGTCGAGGAGGCCGACGCCTACGCGGCGGCCGTCGAGGAGTTCCTGCGCCGTCATGACTGACCTCGCCTACCTGACCGCCGCCGAGGCGCTGCGGCTCTTCGGCACGCGGGAGCTCTCCCCCGTCGAGCTCATGGACGCGGTCATCGCCCGCGCGGAGGAGACGGAGCCGACCGTCAACGCGTTCTGCTTCACCCGCTACGACGAGGCCCGTGCCGAGGCCGCCGAGGCCGAGGCGCGCTGGGCGCGGGGCGAGGCGCGCCCCCTCGAGGGCATCCCGCTCGCCATCAAGGACGAGATGCCGGTCGCCGGCCAGCCCTGGTCGATGGGCAGCCTCGTCTACCGGGACCTCGTCGCCGAGGAGTCCTCGCCGCTCGCCCAGCGGATGCTCGACGCGGGCTGCGTCCAGCACGCCCGCTCGACCACGCCCGAGTTCTCGTGCGCGGGCTTCACGCAGTCGCGCATCCACGGCGTCACGCGCAACCCCTGGAACCCCGAGTACGGGGTGGGCGGCTCGTCGGGCGGCTCGGGCGCCGCGCTCGCCGCCGGCTCCGCGACCCTCGCCGGCGGCTCCGACATCGGCGGCTCGATCCGCATCCCGGCCTCCTTCAACGGGGTCGTCGGGTTCAAGGCGCCCTACGGCCGCGTGCCCGTCGAGCCGCCCTTCAACCTCGACGTCTACTGCCACAACGGCGGCCTCGCCCGCACCGTCGAGGACATGCGGCTGTTCCAGAACGCGCTGGCCGGCCCGCACCCGATGGACCACCGCTCGCTGCGCCCGAAGGTCGAGATCGCGCCGCAGACGGGCGACGTGCGGGGGCTGCGGATCGCCGTCTGCGCGGACCTCGGCTGCTTCCCGCTCGATCCGGAGGTGCGCGCCAACACCGCCGCGACGGCCGACGCGCTGCGCGCCGCCGGCGCCGACGTGCGCGAGGTGGCGATCGACCTCGACCGGGCGACGGTGCAGGAGGCCTTCGGCATCCACTTCGCGTCGATCTTCGCCGCCTGGATCGACGGGATGGCGCAGGAGCACCGCGACGAGATGACCGAGCACGCGCTCGCGTTCGCGGCGTACGCGGCGCGGCTGACCGGCGACCGCCCGGACATCTACCGCGAGCTCGAGCTCGAGGCCGCGATCTGGGAGCCCATCGCCCGCGTCCTCGAGGAGCACGATGCACTCGTCTGCGCGACCGTCGGCATGCGCGGGCTCGTCGCCGGCGACGAGTACGCCGACCACGGCCTCGAGGTCGGCGGCGAGGAGACGCCGTTCTACTTCGACGGCATCCTGACCCCCGTCTTCAACGTGCTCAGCTCGTGCCCGGTCCTCGCCGTGCCGAGCGGCTTCGCCGACAACGGCGTGCCGACGGGCGTCCAGATCGTCGGGCGCACGTACGACGACGCGACGACGTTCCGGATCGGCGCGGCGCTCGAGCGCGAGCGCCCCTGGCTGGACGCGCCCGCGCGCCGGCCGCTGCAGCCCTAGACGGCGGCCAGGTCGGCCGCGAGGCCGGCCATGCCGTCGACCAGCCACTCGGCCGCGTAGGCGGCGAAGGACGGCCGCACGAGCAGGAGGAAGGCGTCGTCGCCGCGCCGCTCGACGATGACGGGCGCCTTCTGGAGCAGCGTCTGGGCGCAGCGGCCCGCGCCGAACGCGCGCGGGTGCACGTCGAGGGCCATGCAGGTGGCCAGCACCTCCGTGGCCTGCGGGCCCGAGAGATCGAG
Organism: Actinomycetota bacterium; assembly: GCA_041182985.1. GTDB lineage: Bacteria > Actinomycetota > Thermoleophilia > Gaiellales > F1-60-MAGs149 > F1-60-MAGs149. The sequence goes on along the minus strand of JBEGMS010000080.1, from coordinate 1,618 downwards.
GCCGGTGCGGTTGGCCGACAGGTCGACGACGGCGCCGTCCGCGCCGATCGCCTCCTCGAGGATCGCCACCAGCGCGCGCTCCTCGCCATCGGCGGCGACCACGAGCCACTCGTCGGGGCCGAGCCAGAGCGCGCGGCGCCCGCCGGACTCGGCGACCCGATTGGCCTCCGGCAGCTCGAACCCGAGGCAGGCGGCGACGCGGGGTGCGGCCGGGCCGGAGGGGTCGAGGCGGATGCCGACCTGGGCGAGGAAGGGCACGGTGCGCAGGGTCGCGCCGGCGAAGGCGGTGTCGGCGATCCGCCCGTCGAGGGCGGCCAGCGGTGCGGCGCGGTCAGCCATCGCGGCGGGCCCCCTCCTGGTCGAAGATGACCGGGTCGACGATCTCCACGGCGACGGTGCGGTCCCCGAGCGGGGCGTAGATGGTCTCGCCGATCCGGTCGCGGCCCTTGCGGACCAGCGCGAGGCCGAACGGCCGGCCGAGCGCGGCGCTCTCGTAGGACGAGGTGACGTGCCCGATCATCGGCACGGGGATCTCGAACTCGGCGTCCTCCACCAGCTGCGCGCCCTCGGGCAGGCGCTCGGCGGGCAGGATGCCGACCAGCTGCTTGCGGTCGTCGCGGAGCATGTCGGAGCGGCGCAGGCTGCGGCGGCCGACGAACTCCTTGTCGGCGACCATCCAGTCGAGGCCGAGGTCGAGCGGCGTGACGGTGCCGTCCGTCTCCTGCCCGACGATGAAGTAGCCCTTCTCGGCGCGCAGGACGTGCATCGTCTCGGTGCCGTACGGGGTGATGCCGAACGGCTGGCCCGCCGCGAAGACGGCCTCCCAGAGGGCGAGGCCCCAGGTCATCGGCACGCTGATCTCGAAGGCGAGCTCGCCGGAGAAGGAGATGCGCGCGACGCGCGCGGCCATCCCGGCCACCACCGCCTCCTCGACCTGCATGAACCGGAACGCCTCCTGGGTGACGTCGAGGTCGGGGGCGAGCGCGGCCATCACGTCGCGCGAGCGCGGCCCGACGACGGCCACGGTGGCCCACTGCTCGGTCACGGACGTGAGCCAGACGTCGAGGTCGGGCCACTCGGTCTGGAGGAAGTCCTCCATCCAGTCGAGCACGCCGGCGGCGCCGCCCGTCGTGGTGGTGACGAGGAAGCGGTCGTCGGCGAGGCGCAGGACGACGCCGTCGTCCATGACCATGCCGTCGGCCTTGCACATGACGCCGTAGCGGGCGCGCCCCGGCTTGAGCGTGCTCATCACGCCGGTGTAGAGGCGGTCGAGGAACTCGCCGGCGTCGGCGCCCTTGACATCGATCTTGCCGAGGGTCGAGGCGTCCATCATCCCGACGGCCTCGCGCACGGCGGCGCACTCGCGCAGGACGGCGGCGTCCATGTCCTCGGCGCCCTGCGGGAAGTACCACGGGCGCTTCCACTGGCCGACGTCCTCGAAGACCGCGCCGTGGGCGACGTGCCACGGGTGGATCGCGGTGGTGCGGACCGGGTCGAAGCGGGCGCCGAGCGCGCGGCCAGCGAGGGCCCCGAAGGTGACGGGCTGCGCGGGCGGGCGGGCGTTCGATACCCCGACCTCGGCGAACGGCAGGCCGAAGCGGTCGGCGGCCATCCGCCC
>JBEGMS010000079.1:0-6623 GCA_041182985.1 Actinomycetota bacterium | reverse complement strand
GGCCAAAGGAATATCGGCCGCATGTGAAGCGCGGCCGGTCCGTTGTGTTCAGTCTCTGTTAAGGCTGCAGGTGCGGAAGAGCCGCAAGCGGGTACGGTTCCGGGGTGCCGATCGGCCGCCTCTACGTGCTCGTCTTCATGACGGGCTTCTGCATCCTCGGCGTGGAACTGACGGCCGCGCGCCTGATGGCGCCCTTCTTCGGCACCTCGACCCTGGTCTGGGCGAACATCATCGGCCTGACGCTGCTGTTCCTGTCGCTCGGGTACTGGCTGGGCGGCCGGCTGGCCGACCGCCACCCGCGTCCGCGCGGTCTCGGTCTCGCCGTGATCATCTCCGCCGTCGCCGTCGCCGTGCTCCCGTTCGTGACGCGGCCGCTGCTGACCGCGGCCACGCAGGCCTTCGCGGACCTGTCCGCCGGCGTCCTGATCGGCTCGTTCATCGCGGTCATGCTGGCCCTGGCGATCCCGATCACGGTGCTCGGCACGGTCGCCCCGTGGGCGATGCGCCTCGCGGTGCACTCCGTCGAGGAGGCGGGAACGATCGCCGGCCGGCTCTATGCGCTGTCGACCGTGGGCTCCCTGCTCGGCACGTTCGCGTCCGTGCTCCTGCTCGTGCCCTGGATCGGGACGCGCCGCACGCTGCTGGTCTTCGCGCTGCTCCTCGCGATCGCCGCCCTGCCGCTGCTGCCCCGCCGCGCCCTGGCCGCCCCGCTCGCGATCGGGCTGCTCCTGCTCGTGCCCGAGGCGGGCGTCAAGGCCGCCCCCGGCGACGCCGTGCTGTGGGAGGGCGAGTCGCCGTACCAGTTCGTGCAGGTCGTGCGCGAGGGCGATGGCGACACCGTGCTGCGCCTCAACGAGGGCTGGGCCACCCACTCGATCAAGGTCGGGCCGACGGGGCTGGTCGGCGGCTACTGGGACCGCCCCCTGTGCCTGCCCGTGGCGCTCGACCGCCCCGAGGACGGCCGCCTCGCGGTGCTCGGGAACGCCGCCGGCACCACCGCCGTGCAGTACGCCCGCTTCTGGCCGACCTGGGCCGTGGATGGCGTGGAGATCGACGGACTCGTGTCGGAGGCGGGCTACCGCTACTTCGACATGGGCGAGGCGAACCTGACGGTGCACACCGCCGATGCGCGGCCCTGGCTCGAGGCCTCGGACGCGTCCTTCGACGCGATCGCGATCGACGCCTACCGCCAGCCGTACATCCCCTTCCACCTGGTCACGCTCGAGTTCTTCGAGACGGTGCGCGACCGGCTCGCCCCGGGCGGCGCCGTGATGATCAACGTGGGCGCTCCGCCCGGCCAGGATCAGGCGCTGGTGCGGATCGCCCAGACCATGGCCCGCGTCTTCCCCGAGGTCGAGATGGCCCGGGTGAACGAGTTCAACACGGTGGTGACGGGCTACCGCGACGCGGGCACGGCCGCCCCGGCGGCGGAGCGGATGGCCGCGCAGACCGGCCCGCTCGCCGAGGACTGCAACGCCCTCGCGGCGGACCGTGAGACCGTCGCCGAGGCCGGCGAGCCCCTGACGGACGACCACGCCCCCGTCGAGTGGCTGACCGACACGGCCCTGCTCAGCTACCTGAGCGAGGGCGCACCCGGCGCCGCGCAGTAGCGCGGGAAGGAAATCCGCGGGTTCGGCGTTATTCGGGTACCCTTATTCGACTCCCCTAACGCCGCGTCGTCCGCCGCTCGGGCCACCGCGAAGGGACCAGCACGAAACCCCCCGCCTCCCCGGAGGCGCCATCGCAGGAGCACCGCCCATGCCCGACCTCGTCATCCGCAACCTCCACGCCACCATCGCCGACACCGACACGGAGATCCTGAAGGGGATCGACCTCGAGATGTCGCGCGGCGAGATCCACGCGATCATGGGCCCGAACGGGTCCGGCAAGTCCACCCTCAGCCACGTGCTGATGGGCCATCCGGGCTACGAGGTCACCGCGGGCGAGGTCCTCTTCATGGGCGAGGACCTGCTCGAGATGGAGGCCGACGAGCGCTCCCGGGCGGGCATGTTCCTGTCCTTCCAGTACCCGTTCGCCGTCCCCGGCGTCACCGTCGCCAACTTCATCCGGATGGCCGTCAACGCCCACCGCAAGGGCGGCCCCGAGGGCGAGGACGACCCGATCCGCATCCCGGAGTTCCGGAAGCAGCTGCAGGAGGCGATGGAGCTGCTCGAGATCGACAAGGCGATGTCGTCGCGCTCCCTCAACGACGGCTTCTCCGGCGGCGAGAAGAAGCGCTTCGAGATCCTCCAGATGGCGATGCTGAAGCCGAAGATCGCGATCCTCGACGAGACCGACTCGGGCCTCGACATCGACGCCCTGCGGATCGTCTCGAACGGCATCAACCAGCTGGTCGGTCCCGACATGGGCGCGCTGATCATCACGCACTACCAGCGCATCCTCGACTACGTGAAGCCGGACCGGATCCACGTCCTGATGGACGGCCGCATCGTGCGCTCCGGCGGGCCGGAGCTCGCCCACGAGCTGGAGACCTCCGGCTACGTGGGCATCGCCGAGGGGGTGTCCGCCTGATGAGCAGCATCGAGTCGCCGGACGTCGACCTCGGCGAGTACAAGTGGGGCTTCCACGACGAGGAGAACCCCGTCATCAAGACGGCGAAGGGCCTCGACGAGGAGATCATCCGCCAGATCTCCGCCCACAAGGGCGAGCCGCAGTGGATGCTCGACTTCCGGCTCGAGTCCTACGAGATCTTCAAGTCGAAGCCGATGCCCGAGTGGGGCGCCGACCTGAGCGGCATCGACTTCGACGACATCTTCTACTACCTCAAGCCCGCCGAGGCCAACGCGCGCTCGTGGGATGACGTCCCCGAGACGATCAAGAACACCTTCGAGCGGCTCGGGATCCCCGAGGCCGAGCGCAAGTTCCTGGCCGGCGTCGGCGCCCAGTACGAGTCCGAGGTGATCTACCACAGCCTCAAGACCGAGCTCGAGGACCAGGGCGTCCTGTTCCTCGACACGGACCAGGCGCTGCTCCAGCACGAGGACCTGTTCCGCGAGCACTGGGCCACGATCATCCCGCCGGCGGACAACAAGTTCGCCGCGCTCAACAGCGCGGTCTGGTCGGGCGGCTCGTTCATCTACGTCCCGCCGGGCGTCAGGATCGAGCAGCCGCTGCAGGCCTACTTCCGCATCAACGCCCAGAACATGGGCCAGTTCGAGCGGACGCTGATCATCGTCGACGAGGGCGCCTACGTGCACTACGTCGAGGGCTGCACCGCCCCCACCTACTCGTCCGACTCGCTGCACTCCGCGGTCGTCGAGATCCTCGTCAAGAAGGGCGGCCGCTGCCGCTACACGACGATCCAGAACTGGTCGAACAACGTCTACAACCTGGTCACCAAGCGCGCGGTGGCCGAGGAGGGCGCGACCATGGAGTGGGTCGACGGCAACCTCGGCTCGAAGGTCACGATGAAGTACCCCGCCGTGATCCTGAAGGGCGAGCGCGCCCACGGCGAGATCCTCTCGATCGCCTTCGCGGGCGAGGGCCAGCATCAGGATGCGGGCGGCAAGATCACGCACGTCGCGCCCAACACCACCTCCGTGATCACCTCGAAGTCGATCTCGAAGGACGGCGGCCGCTCCTCCTACCGCGGCCTCCTGCGGGTCAACAAGGACGCCGAGCACTCGAAGTCCAAGGTCGTCTGCGACGCCCTGATCATCGATCCCGAGTCGCGCACGGACACCTACCCGTACATCAACATCGCCGCCGACCAGGTCGACATCGGCCACGAGGCGACCGTCTCGAAGCTCGGCGAGGAGCAGATCTACTACCTGATGAGCCGCGGCCTGTCCGAGGCCGAGGCCTCCGCCCTGATCGTGGCCGGCTTCATCGAGCCGATCACCAAGGAGCTGCCGCTCGAGTACGCGGTCGAGCTGAACCGGCTGATCCAGCTGCAGATGGAGGGCTCGGTCGGATGAGCGCCTGGCTCGCCGAGCGCCGCGACCTCGCGGCCCAGTCCAACGCGACGCTGCCGGTCCCGACCCTGTCGGACGAGCACTGGCGCTTCACGTCCCTGCGCGGGATCGACTTCGACGCGTTCCGGCCGGCCGAGGCGGCCGCCCCGGGCGAGATCGCGGGCGCGATCCTCGCGGCGGGCGACCACGCCGGTCGCGTCGTCGTGCGCGACGGCGGCGCGGTCGTCGACGAGCTGACGGAGGCCGTGGCGGCGCAGGGCGTCGCCTTCGGCTCGATCCGGCGTCTCGCCGAGGAGCGCCCCGAGCTGATCGAGCCCCTGCTCGGCACGATCGTCGGCTGCGACGAGAAGTTCGCGGCCGAGAACGCCGCGCTCTGGACGGACGGCGTGCTGCTGCACGTGCCGGCCGGCGTGAAGGTCGCCGAGCCGTTCCACGTCGCCTACGAGATCGCCACGGAGGGCGCGGGCCAGCAGTGGCGCGCGCTGATCGTGGTCGAGGCGGGCGCCGAGGCGACCCTCGTCGAGGAGCACCTGTCCGGCGTGCCGGGCTACGCCAACGGCGTCGCCGAGGTCGTCGTCGGCGCAGCCGGGCACCTGACCTACGTCGTCGTCCAGGACCGCTGCGACGCGGCCCTGCACTTCGCCGCGCACCGGGCGGAGATCGCCAAGGACGGCCTGCTCGACTGGGCCGCCTGCTCGACGGGCGCGCGCACGGGCAAGACCCGCATGGAGACCCGCCTCACCGGCGAGGGCGCCACGGGCCGGCTCAGCGGCGTCTACGTGGTGGACGACAAGCGGCACCTCGACCTCGACACGACGCAGGAGCACGACGCCCCGAACGCGGTCTCCGACCTCGCCTTCAAGGGCGTGCTGCTCGACGAGGCCCGCTCGGTCTGGCGCGGCGTGATCCGCGTCGCCGAGGGCGCGCAGGGCACGGACTCCTACCAGGAGAACCGCAACCTGCTGCTCTCGTCGAAGGCCCGTGCCGACTCCATCCCGGGGCTCGAGATCGACACCAACGACGTGCGCTGCACCCACGGCGCCACGGCGGGCCCGGTCGACCCGATGCTGCGCTTCTACCTGATGAGCCGCGGCGTGCCCGAGGTCGAGGCCAACCGGGTGATCGTCGAGGGCTTCCTCGAGGAGGCGCTGGAGCGCATCCCCGACGAGCGCATCCGGGCCGCGCTGACGGAGCACGTCATGCGCCGCATCCCGACCTAGCCGGCGCCGGCGAGCGCCTCTAGGCTGCGGCTCCGATGGCGACCCGGAGCTTCATGGGCGCGTTCCCGCTCGACGCGATCGGCGCGGAGCCCGCGGATGCGGTGCTGTTCGGGGCGCCGCACGGCACCCCCTACCCCGGCATCGACAACCGCCCGCACGCCGGCACGATGCAGGCGCTGCGCGAGGCGATGGCCAACGACGCCGACTGGGTGGAGCACTGGAACTACGACGTCGGCGGCACGCTGCTCGGGCCGCGCGGGTTCCGGCTCGGCGACCTCGGCGACCTGCCCACCGCCTCCGAGGACGGCCCCGGCAACCGCACCCTGATCCACGACACCGCGCAGGCGATCGTCGCCGCGGGCGCCGTCCCGATGATGGTCGGCGGCGACGACTCGGTGCCGATCCCGTTCCTCGCCGGCCTCGCCGCGGGCGGCCCCCTCACGATCCTGCAGATCGACGCCCACATCGACTGGCGCCAGGAGCGCCGTGGCGAGCCGCTCGGCTACTCCTCGACGATGCGGCGGGCCTCCGAGATGCCGCACGTGGAGCGCATCGTGCAGGTCGGGATGCGCGCCTTCGGCAGCGCCCGCACACCCGAGGTCGAGTTCGCGGCCGCCTGGGGGGCGCAGATCGTGCCGGCGCGCGCGGTGCACCACCACGGCGTCGGTCCGGTGCTCGACCTGATCCCGCGCGGGGCCAACGTGGCGATCACGATCGACATGGACGCCTTCGACGCCAGCCTGATGCCGGCGGTGATGGCCCCCTCCCCCGGCGGCCTCGACTACACCCAGGTCACCGACCTGATCGCCGGCGTCGCCGAGCGCGGCCGGATCGCGTCGTTCGACCTGATCGAGTTCGTGCCCGAGCGCGACGTCGACGGCAGCGCCATCCTCACGATGGCGTACCTCCTGCAGTTCGCGATCGGCATGCTGGCCAACCGCTAGGCGCGCTCAGCGGCGGCGGGCGACCGCGGCCTCCTGGATGCTGCGCGCCAGGGTGCCGAAGGGCGGGGTCAGCACCGTGCGCACCGCGAAGACGGTGCGCGCCCGGCGCACGAGCGCCCGGCCCGGGCCGGTCATGCGGCAGCGGATCGTGTAGACGCCCGGCTCCGCGATCCGTCGGCCGGTGCTGCAGTAGACGCGGCGCGTCCTGACCACGGCGATCGACAGGTTGCCGGCCTGCTCGGCCGTCACCGTGACCGAGAACGTCACGGCCTTGATGGTCGTGCGCGTCGTGACGGCCGTGGCCGTGAGCTCGCGGGCGGCGGTGCTGCGACGCGGCGTGACGGGCTTCGACCGGGGGCTCGCGGGCCCGAGCCCGACGGCGTTGCGCGCCTGCACGGTGAAGGTGTACTGGGTGCCGTTCGCGAGGCCCTCGACGGTGCAGGAGGTCGCGCCGGTCGCGGTGCAGGTCGCGCCGCCCGGAGCCGCCGTCACGAGGTAGGAGGAGACCGGGGCGCCCCCGTCGC
>JBEGMS010000078.1:0-2870 GCA_041182985.1 Actinomycetota bacterium | reverse complement strand
CGACGAACGCGACGCACCGCCCGGAGCCCGCGAGCACCTCGGCGAGCGACGGGTTCGACGGTTCGAGCACGCCGCGCGTGAACGTCACCCGGTGCCTGAAGGGCACCGAGAACGGCGTGTCGAAGGTGGCTGCGGCGCTGGCGTGCTGCATGCGGGGCGGGGCATCGTAGGTCCGGAAGCACGCCCGGCCCGGCCGCTTCGCGGCACGGACCGGGGTCGTGGGGGGACGCGTGCGCGCGGGGCGCGCGGGGTTCACTGTTGCCGCAGCCCGTCGGGCACGATGATCCGCGGCGCGGGGGACTGCGGCGGTGCCTGCTGCGTACCCGCCGCGGCGACGGTGCTCGGCGCGTCCTCGAGCATCGCCCGCACCTCGACGGCGTCGCCGTCGCGCAGGACCTCGACCGCGCACTCGGTGCCGGGCTTGCACAGGCGGATCTCGCGCATCACGCGGCGCATGTCCGGCGTCGCGGTGCCGTTGACCTTGACGATCACGTCGCCGGCACGGATGCCGGCGCGCGCGGCGGGGCCGTCCTCGACCACCGACACGACCATCACGCCGCCGTCGGCGACCGTGCCGGAGGCCCGGCGCACGGCCACGGGCTGCATCTGCACCCCGAGGAAGCCGCGCGCCGGGGCGCTTCCGGCGATGATCGATTCGACCACGTCGCGCGCCATCGTGGCGGGGATCGCGAAGCCGATGCCGTCGGAACCGCCGCTTCGGCTCTCGATGGCCGTGTTGATGCCGACGACGCGTCCCTCCATGTCGACGAGCGGGCCGCCTGAGTTCCCGGGGTTGATCGTCGCGTCGGTCTGCAGGTAGCTCTCGAGCGGGCTGAGGCCCACCTCGCGCCCCTTGGCGCTGATGATGCCGGCGGTGACGGTGTCGCGCAGGCCGAACGGGGCGCCCAGCGCGATCACCCAGTCGCCGACCTCGGCCGCGTCGCTGTCGCCGAAGGCGATCGGGACCAGGCCGGGAAGGTCGACCTTCAGCACGGCGAGGTCGGTCTCGGCGTCGGTGCCGACAAGTCGCGCCTCGGCCTCGCGGCCGTCGTGCAGCTTCACGCGGATCCGGCCGCCCATGCGCACGACGTGGTTGTTCGTGACGACGTGGCCCTCGTCGCTGACGACGAACCCCGTGCCCATCCCCTGCGGGACCTGCATCGGCACCAACTGCATCGGGCCCATGCCGCGCATCCGCACGACGCCGGGCTGCGCCTGCGGCACGACCTCGATCGAGACCACCGAGGGCGCCGCGTGCTTCGCGACGGCCCGGAAGGCGCGCGAGAGGTTCCTGGCGTGGCTCGCCGCCTCCTGCACGTCCGGGGGCAGCGTCTGCCCTGAACCGGACGGCAGGCCGTCCGCCCACACAGCGGACGAGGAGGCGAGGACGCACGCCGCGATGGACCGTGAGAACCAGGGGTGCATGACGTGCGTACGACCTCCCTCCGCCGCGGTTCGCCAAAAACCGGTCGGGATCGAAAATCTCGTTATCAGGGCCCACGACGCCCCGCGCGCGGCACCCGATCAGCCCGCGGGCGGGCGTTCGGCGAGCCGCGACAGGAATACGCCGGCCGCCACGCCGACGTTCAGCGAATCCACGCCTTCGGCCATCGGAATCCTGGCGCGGTGGGTGCACGCGGCGAGCGCGGCGTCGCCCAGGCCCGCGAACTCCGCGCCGACGAGCACCGCGATGCGGCGCGGCGAGCGCGCCTCGAGCGAGCGCGCCGACTCGGCGAGCGTGCTTGCCCCGCGGCCGGTGGCGCCGACCACCGCGAACCCGGCGCCGTCGCGCAGCCACGCCAGGTCGGCGGCCCAGTCGCCGCTGCGCGCGAACGGCACGCGCAGGGCGTGGCCGCAGCTCACGCGAAGGCTCTTGCGGTAGAGCGGGTCGTGGCATGCCGGCGAGAGCAGCACGCACGCGCACCCGAACGCGGCGGCGTTGCGGAAGAGCTGGCCGATGTTGTCGATGTTGTTGACGTCCTCGACGGCGAGCACGAGCGCGTCGCCCGACCGCGGGACGACCTCGCGCACGGCCCGCTCGGGCGGGCGCCGGCCCACCGCGAGGAACCCCCGGTGGATCGCGAAGCCCACGACCGACTCGAGCACGTCGTCGGGCGCGAGCAACACCTCGGGGTCGGGCCGGCCCGCCCGAAAGGGACGCGCGGCCGCCACCAACTCCGCCGCCCGCCCGCGCTGGCGCTCGCTCGCGAGCACCGACGGCACCTCGACGGGGGAACGGAGCATCGCCTCGATCACGAGCGGGCTCTCCCCGATGAAGAGCCCGGGACGCCCGTCGGGCCCGGACGCGTCGCGGTCGCGCACCGAGCGGTACGGCTCGAGCCGCGGATCGCCTGCGTCGGTGATCATGACCGGGTCCATCGGCGTTCAGAATGCGTTCAGGAGGCGTTGCGGACCCCGGGCCGGGGCCGGCGGAGGGACCATACCGCCATGCTCACGACCCTGTGCGCGCTGGCCTTCGCCGCCGACCCGCCGCTTCGCCACCTCGGCACCTACGCGTCGGGCGTGCACGACGCCAGCGCCAGCGAGATCGCCGCGTACCACGCGCCGACGCGCACGCTGTACGTGGTGAACGGCGCCGCGGGGCTCGACCTGATCGACATCCGGGACCCGGCCCGGCCCGTGAGGCGCGCGACCCGCCCGATGCAGGGGGCGACGTCGGTCGCGGTGCACGGGGACATCGTCGCCGTCGCGGTCCCCGACCCCAAGGGCGGGCGCGGATCGATCCGCCTGCTCGACCCCGACGGCGTCGAGCAGTCCATGGTCACGGTCGGGCACGGCCCCGACATGTGCACCTTCTCGCGGGACGGGTCATGGCTCGTCGTCGCGGACGAGGGCGAGGCATCGGACTC
>JBEGMS010000077.1:0-23594 GCA_041182985.1 Actinomycetota bacterium | reverse complement strand
TCCGCGACATCCGCGCCTACACGGGCGCCGGCATGCTGGTGCCGCTGTGCGGCGAGATGCTGCAGATGCCGGGCTTCGGGCCGGAGCCGGCCGCCTACGCGATCGACGTGGCGCCCGACGGGACCGTTGTCGGCCTGTTCTAGGCCGGCGCCCGTGTAGGCGCGGATGTCGCGGATCTGCACCGTGAAGCCGGTCGGCCGGTTGCGCAGCGTCGGATCATGCGAGAGCGACAGGTGCGACTTGGCCATGCAGATCGGGAGGTGCGCGATGCCCTCCTTCTCGAAGCGCTGGATCGCGGCCTGCGCGGCCGGGCTGAGGTCGATGCCGTCGGCGCCGTAGACCGTCGTCGCGACCTTCTCGATCTTGACCGCGACGGGGTCGGAGTCCTCGTACAGCATCCGGAAGTCCGACTCGGCCTCGGCCGCGGCGCAGACGACCTCGGCGAGCTCGGTGACGCCGTCGCCGCCGGCCCCGAAGCCGTTGTGGATCGCGGCGCCGTAGGCGCCGGCCTGGAGCGACAGCTCCTTGATCAGCTCGAGCAGCTCCGGCTCGTCGTCGGGGCGCGTGTTGATCGTGACCACCGGCTGGATGCCGAAGGCGCGCACGTTCTCGATGTGCTTGGCGAGGTTGGCCATGCCCTCCTCGACCTCGGCGCGCATCTGCGCCATGTCGGCCTTGGCCTTGTAGTCGCCGCCGCCGTGGTGGCGCAGCGCGCGCACCGTGGCGACGATCACCACGACGTGCGGGCGCAGGCCGCCGACGCGGCAGACGATGTCCATGAACTTCTCCATGCCGAGGTCGGCGGCGAAGCCGGACTCCGTGATCAGGAACTCGCCCAGCTTGAGCCCGATCTTGTCGGCGATGATCGAGTTGTTGCCGTGCGCGATGTTCGCGAAGGGGCCGGCGTGCATCAGGCACAGCTGGCCCTCGAGGGTCTGCACGATGTTCGGCTTGATCGCGTCGCGCAGGAGCACGGCCATCGAGCCGGCCGCCTTGACGTCCTCGGCGGTGACCGGGTCGCCGGCCTTGGTGTAGCCGACGGTGATCGCGCCGAGGCGGCGGCGCAGGTCCGGCATGTCGGTGGCCAGCGCGAGGATCGCCATCACCTCGGAGGCGGCGGTGATGTCGAAGCCGGACTCGGCGGGGACGCCGTTCTTCGCGCCGCCGAGGCCGGTCACGATGTTGCGCAGCGAGCGGTCGGTGACGTCGATCGCGCGGCGCCAGGTGACGGTGTCGAGCGCGGGCTCGTGGCCGTGGAAGACGTGCGCGTCGACCAGCGCGGAGAGCAGGTTGTTGGCCGCGGTGATCGCGTGCACGTCGCCCGTGAAGTGGAGGTTGAGGTCCTCCATCGGCACGACCTGGGCGTAGCCGCCGCCGGCCGCGCCGCCCTTGACGCCGAAGACGGGCCCGAGCGAGGGCTCGCGCAGCGCGAGCATCGCGCGCCGGCCGATCTTGCCCATGCCCTGCGTGAGGGACACCGAGGTCGTCGTCTTGCCCTCGCCGGCCGGGGTCGGCGTGATCGCGGTGACGTTGATGATCTTGGCGTCCGGGACGTCCTTGAGCCGGTCCAGGATCGACAGGTCGACCTTCGCCTTGTAGCGGCCGTAGAGCTCGAGCTCGTCGGGCTGGATGCCGTACTCGGCGGCGATGTCGGCGATGGGGCGGAGCTCGTGCTCCTGGGCGATCTCGAGGCTGGACTTCATGGCTTCGGGCCTTCTCCTCTGGCTCTCGGGCCGCCCGGGGCGGCACGTCTGCGCGGGGGTGCTGACGGGGACGCGCGGGACGGAAACTAGCCGCCCCGGCGGGTCCCCTGCGCCGGCCGCGGTCCCGCGGCGAAGGCGCAGGGAGAGGCTAACCGCCGCGCGGGGGCCCGCAAGAGGGCCGAAGGCACAGCAAACCGGCCTTTGAGTGTGTATACCTTCCACAATGCACCACGCAAACCGGCCCCCTACCCTTACCCAACTGTGAGCCATTTCCACATCAAAACCCCCTTCGGCTACCGCCCCGTCAGCGAGTTCTCGTACGGCGGCGAGGTACGCCCCCCGCTCTCCCCCGACGCCACCGACGAGGAGGCGATCGCCCATCTCTGGCTGCGCACCAACGCGGCCGGCGTCCAGCGCGAGCGGTGGTTCCACTCGAGCGGCACGCGCCGCTGGTACACGATCGTGCGCGACACGCGCACGAACATCGTCCTGGCCCAGCCGGGCGAGACGTACGAGGAGGGCTCGGCGTGAGCATCCAGTTCGAGGGACGCGAGGTCCCGATCCAGCCGGGCGACACGCTCGCCTCGGCGCTCTACCGCGACGGCGTGCGGGTCTTCTCCCGCTCCTTCAAGTACCACCGCCCGCGCGGCCTCTACTGCCTCTCCGGCGACTGCCCCAACTGCCTCGTCACGGTCGACGGTGAGGTCAACGTCCGCGCCTGCATGTGCAAGGCGGAGGACGGCATGGAGGTCAGCCGCCAGAACGCGTGGCCGTCCGTCGACAAGGACGCCCTCAACATCATCGACAAGGGCCACTTCCTGATGCCCGTCGGCTTCTACTACAAGGCCGGCATCAAGCCCAAGTTCGCGTGGCCGATGGCGGAGGGCGTGATCCGGCGCGTGGCCGGCCTCGGCTTCTCCGACAAGACCGACACCCCGCGCGACATCGACCGCATCAACCGCCACCCCGACGTGCTCGTGATCGGCGCCGGCGTGGCCGGCCTGTCGGCCGCGCTCGCCGCGGCCACGGGCGGCAGGCGCGTGATGGTGATCGACGAGCAGGCCGCCCCCGGCGACCGCGTCGCCCAGGGCCCCACGAGGCAGCAGATCGACCAGCTCGCCGGCCAGGCCGCCCAGAACCCGGGCATCGAGATCCTGTCGGGCACGGCCGCGATCGGCATCTACGAGGGCCCGATGGTCCTCGCGCTGCGCAAGGACCAGGTCATGCACATCCACCCGCAGGCGATCGTGATCGCCTCGGGCGGCATGGAGATCCACCGCATCTTCCCGGGCAACGACCTGCCGGGCGTCTTCATGGCGCGCGGCGCGGCCCGTCTGGCCGGCGCGCACGGCGTCAAGCCGGGCGACGTCGCCGTCGTCTGGGCCGAGACCCAGGAGGCCGTCGAGCACGCCCGCACCCTGCAGGCGGCAGGCGTCCGCGTCGCCTGCGTCGTCACCGCCCCGGGCGTCGACGCCCAGGGCGTCGGCGAGCGCCAGGTCGAGGGCGAGGTCGTCGAGGCCAAGGGCAAGAAGAAGGTCCAGGGCGCCGTCGTCCGCTCCGCGGGCGGGGCCACCGAGGAGGTCGCCTGCGATCTCCTCGCCGTCGGCGCCGAGATCCAGCAGAACATGCACCTGCCGCGCCTGGCCTACGACCTGCCGTGCGTCCTCGCCGGCGACGCCGCCCTGCCGGGCAGCGCGCTCGACGTGGCCGCCCAGTCGGGCACCCAGGCAGGCGAGGCCGCCGCGCAGGGCCTGCCGCTCTACGTCAACCCGCCCGCCTCCGAGCCGCGCCCCTGCGGCACGGCCGGCTACGTCTGCCTCTGCGAGGACGTGTCCGTGGCCGAGGTCGAGCAGGCGATCGACGAGGGCTTCGAGTCCGCGGAGCTGCTCAAGCGCTACACGACCGTCACGATGGGTCCCTGCCAGGGCCGGCTCTGCGCCGACCAGCTGCGGGCCATCGCGCACCGCAAGACCCCGGCGGAGGCCGCCCGCGTGGCCGCCCCGACGACCCTGCGGCCCCCGGTCCGCCCGATCAAGATGGAGGAGGCCGCCGCCGGCGCCCGCCACCACATCGAGCGCCACACCCCGCTCCACCAGAAGCACCTGGAGATGGGCGCGTCGACCCTCTGGGCCGGCCCCTGGAAGCGCATCTTCTCGTACGGCGACATGCAGGCCGAGTACGAGGCGGTCCGCCACCGCGTCGGCGTCATCGACGTCGGCACGCTCGGCAAGTTCCTGCTCGCCGGCCCCGACGTCGTCGAGTTCCTCGAGCGCATCTACCCGATGCGCGTCGCGGACCTCGAGCCCGGGCGCCTGCGCTACGGCCTGATGCTCGAGGAGGGCGGCGTCATCATCGACGACGGCACCGTCTGCGCCCTCGAGGGCGGCGCCTTCTACTGCACCGTCACCACCTCGGGCGCCGAGCGCCTCGAGTCGTGGATGCTGGACTGGAAGGAGGCCTGGGGGCTCGACGTCTTCGTCGTCAACCAGACCGCCTCCCTGGCCGCCGTCAACGTCGCCGGCCCCCACGCCCGCGACCTGCTCGAGAAGCTGACGGACGACCCGATCGACAAGGAGGCGTTCCCGTACCTGCGCCACCGCCGGATCACGGTCAACGGCGTCTCCTGCCTGGCGATCCGGCTCGGCTTCGTCGGCGAGCTGGCCTACGAGCTCCACTTCCCCGCCGCGCACGCGGTCGAGATGTGGGACGCCATCCTCGAGGCCGGCAGGGAGTGGGACATCCGCCCGTTCGGGCTGGACGCCCAGCGCCTCCTGCGCCTCGAGAAGGGCCACATCATCATCTCCCAGGACACGGACTTCGAGACCACGCCCTGGAAGGTGTCGATGGACTGGGCGGTCAAGCTCGACAAGCCCGAGTTCGTCGGCAAGGCCGCGCTCATCCGGGCGCAGCGGCGCACCCCCCGTGAGATGCTCGTGCCGTGGAAGATGGAGCCCGGCATGGCGGCTCCCCCCGAAGGGTCGACCGTCACCATCGGCGTCGGCCTGGCGGGACGCGTGACGTCCTCCAAGATGTCGTACGTCCTCGGCCATCCTGTCGGGCTCGCCTGGGTCACCAGCGAGCACGCCAAGGAGGGCGGTACCATCACCATCGGCGGCGCGCCGGCCACGATCGGCGGCCACGCCTTCTACGATCCCGAAGGGGTGAAGCTCCGTGCCTGATCTGTTCGAAGTCAAGGGAGCGGCGAAGATCCGCTGCTTCGGCAAGGAAGCCGTGCTCGACGGGCTGTCCCAGCCCGCAGGCACGCTGATGGGCCGGATCGCCCCGGACGAGGTCATCTTCGTCGGGCAGCCCGGCACCGCCGAGGCGCTCGTCGAGGAGCTGCAGGGCCAGCTCGCCGGGGAGGGCAACGCCGCCCTCGTCGTCGACCACACCGACGGCTGGACGTTCTTCAGCCTCGTCGGCGAGGGCGTCGAGGAGGTGTTCGCCCGCGAGGCGAACTGGAAGCTCCCCGAGTCCACGGGCGCGCCGGTCTTCACGGTCGGCAAGGTCTGCCACGTGGCCGGCAAGCTGTTCATCCGCCCCAACCGGATCGACATCATGACCGGCGGCGAGGTCCGCGCGCACGTGCACGAGTCGCTCCTGCACGCGGGCCACAAGGTCGGCATGCACGAGGTCGCGGCCCCGGCCGTCGACCCGATCGGCATCGGCGCGGAGGGGGTGGCGGTCTCGTGAGCGGCCTCCTGCGCGGACGCACCTTCTTCAAGAAGTACCCGATGAAGAAGTCGTACGACGTCGTCATCATCGGCGGCGGCGCCCACGGCCTCGGCACGGCGTACTACCTGGTCAAGAACCACGGCCTCAAGCCCGAGAACATCGCGGTCCTCGAGATGAACTACATCGGGGCCGGCGGCTCGGGCCGCAACACCACCATCGTCCGCTCGAACTACCGGACGCCCGAGGGCATCCGCTTCTACGAGCGCTCGATGGAGCTGTGGCGCGGCCTCTCCCAGGACCTCGACATCAACCTGATGCTGTCGAACCTCGGCCACTTCACGCTCGCCCACACCGACTCGTCGGTGCGCGTGCAGCGCGAGCGCGCCGAGACCAACAAGCTCCTGGGCGTCGACTCCCGGCTGATCTTCCGCGACGAGATCGCGGAGCTCTGCCCCGAGCTCAACATGTCCCTGGACGTCCCGTACCCGATCGAGGCGGCGCTCTACCACCCGCCGGGCTCGGTGCTCCGCCACGACGCCGTCGTGTGGGGCTACGGCTCGCAGTTCTCGATGCGGGGCGGCCACATCCACCAGGGCGTCAGGGTCACCGCGATCCGCAAGGACGAGAACGGCCGCTGCGTCGGCGTGGACACCAACCAGGGCCCGATCGACGCCGGCATCGTGATGAGCGCCGTCGCCGGCTGGACCACCCAGGTGACCGACATGGCCGGCGTGCGCACGCCGATCACGAACCACCCGCTGCAGGCGTTCGTGACCGAGCCGGTCAAGCCGCTTCTGCACAAGATCATCGTGTCGGCCTCGCTCCACACGTACATCTCGCAGACCGACCGCGGCGAGATCCTGATCGGCTCGGAGATCGAGCCGTACACCACGTACAACATGCGCTCGACGAACACGTTCCTCGAGCACTCGACGGCCAACGCCCTCGACGTGGTGCCGCTCCTGGCGCGCCTGAAGATCCAGCGCCAGTGGACCGGCTACTGCGACATGACCCCGGACTACAGCCCGATCATGGGCTTCACCGACGTCGACAACTTCGTCATCGACGCCGGCTGGGGCACGTGGGGCTTCAAGGCCTCGGCGGTCTGCGGCGAGACGATGGCCCAGCTGATCGCCACCGGCAAGACGCCGGACCTGATCGAGCCGTTCCGGCTCAGCCGCTTCGCCGAGGAGATGCTCGTCCCGGAGAAGGCGGCCGCCTCCGTGTCCCACTAGGGCCCGGACGCAACCACGAGACACCCTGCGGGGCGGCCATGCGGCCGCCCCGCAGTCGTTCTCGGCCCCCTCCCCCGCTACGTGCCCGCGATGATCACGAGCAGCGCGGCGACGCCCAGGGCGCTCCAGCGCGGCAGCACGCCCAGCGACGCCCGCCAGGCGCCTGCGCAGGCCACGGCGAAGGCCCCGAAGGCGAGCACGTCGCCGCGGGCGTCGATCGCCACCAGCGCGAACTCCGCGAGCGCCACGACCCCGAAGGCGAGCTCGCCCCGGCGGTCGCCGGAGCCCGCCATCAGGAGCAGCGCGAGCACGGCCACGGCGGCGGCGTTGGCGGGCCAGCCGGCGAGGCCCACGGCCACGACGAGGTAGGCGGCGGCGGGCAGGAGCGCGATCGGGATCCCCAGCCGCCCCGCGCCGGTCTCGAGGGCGGCGGCGGGGTGCTCGGGGCTCGGCCAGGCGCGGTCGAGGACGAGCACGAAGAGGCCGCCGACCAGCGCGGCGGCGACGAGCTCGAGGGCGGGCACGAGGCCCTTCGCGGCGCCGATCCCGATCAGGAGCGCGAGCGGCGGGCCGACCAGCAGCGTGGCGGCGCCGCGGTCGAGGGAGCGCCCGGCGGCGAGCGCCGCGCAGGCCACGACGAGCAGGGCCACGGTCAGCCACAGCGTGCCCTGCACGAGCGCGCCGATCCCGCCGGCCACGCCCACGAGCAGGCTGATCGCGGCCACGTCGGCGCGCCGCGCGATGCCGTAGCCGGGCGGGCCGTGCAGGACGACCAGGAAGGCCGCCGCGGCCGCGATCGCGCCCTGGGGCCGCGCGCCGGCCGCCACGCCCGCGGCGAGCGGCGCGCCCACCACGACGCCGAGGCGCAGCGCGTGCTGCCAGCGGGCGCGCGCGTGCGCCCTGAGCGCGTGCCCCGCCGTGCCCCCGATCGCCCCCGCCATCGGGGCAAGCATACGAGACCGGGTACCATTGCCGTCATGGCAACGCCGTCGCAGGGCCGTCCCGTCGCCGCCGTCGAGCGCGCGCTCGCCGTGCTGGAGATCCTCGCCGACGCCCCCGACCTCGGCGTCAACGAGATCGCACGCCGCCTCGACGTCTCGCCGTCGTCGGCCTCGCGCCTGCTCGGCACCCTGGCCGGCCACGGCCTCGTCGAGAAGGTGCCCGAGACGGGCCGCTACCGGCTCGGCGTGCGCCTCCTGCAGCTCGGCACGCACGTCCTGCAGCGCCTCGACGTGCGCGACGTCGCCCGACCCGTCCTCGAGCGCATCGAGGCGAGGACCGGCGAGACCGCCACCCTGTCGCTCCCGGCAGCCGGCGAGGGCGTCACCGTCGACCACGTGCCGAGCCGGCGCAGCGTGCGCTCCGCCGCCCTGGTCGGGCGCCCCTCGATCGCGCACGCCACCGCGGTCGGCAAGGTCGTGCTGGCCTTCGGGACGGGTCAGGAGGCGGAGATCCGCCCCGAGCTCGAGGCCTTCACGAGCCGCACCATCACCGACCCCGCGCGGCTCGCGGAGGTCGTGGCGGAGACGCGCAGCCGTGGCTGGGGCGAGGCCGACGGCGAGCGCGAGGAGGACCTCGCCGCGATCGCCGTGCCCGTCTTCAACCACGCGGGCGGCCTCGTGGCCATCATCGGCGCCCAGGGGCCCGCCGACCGCTTCGACGCCGACGCCCGGCGTGCCGCCGTGCCGGTGCTCGAGGAGGCGGCGCGGGAGCTCGGGCGCACGCTCGGCGCGCTCTAGGCCGGACGGCGCGCGCGGCGCGCGCGTGCACGACGCAGTGCGGTGCGGATGCGACCCACCCACGGATCGCGCGGTGCCGGTGCGCTGCCCGACCCTGTCTCCGTGCTTGATGACGACCACCCGACGACCGCGCACCCGGCGCTCCACGGCAAGCTGCGGGAACTGCGACGCAGCGCCCCGCATGAGGTGCGCGCGATCGAGCAGGCCATGAAGGCCCTGCGCCTCGCCGGGCCCGGCCTCGGATTCCCCCACACGAGCGCGGTTCGCGGCGCGCACGGGCTGCGCGAGTTGCGTCCGCGGGCTGGTCACGGCCCGTGGCGCATCCTCTACCGGCGTGGCGCCCACGGGATCGCGTTTCTCGCTCTCGCCCCGGAGGCGCTGAGGGACCCTCGCGGCTTCCGCCGCGCCTGCGAGCGCGCACGCGCACGATCAACGGAGGTTACATAGCATGGGTGCTATAGTAAGGGACATGCCAGTGCACCGCAAAATCACTCCCATCCCGATCGACGAGCTGTTCGCCGCGCTCCGAGCCGACAGCCCCGAGTACCGCGCCGCCGTGGACGAGGGCGCGCTCGCCGGCACCCTCGGACTCGCGCTGCTCCGTTACCGCCTCGCGCACGGCATGACCCAGACCGCGCTCGGTGCGATGCTCGGGATGACCCAGCCGCAGGTCTCGCGCACGGAGGCCGGCGAGCACACGCCGGACTTCGCGACGCTGACCCGGATCTGCGACGCCCTCGGCCTCGAGATCGACGTGCGGATCGGCCCGCGCACGGGGACGGCCCGCGCGGAGCCGCGTGCGCGGCGCTCCACGATCGCGGCCACGGCCGGCGAGCAGGTCGCGGTCGAGGTGCGCGAGGCGCGCCGCCCGCGCGCCAGCACCGCCTGACGGCGCGGAGGCGGTCCGATCGCGGCGGTAGCGTCCGTCCCATGCGCACGCCCATCGCCATCACCGCCATCGCCCTGACCGCCCTCCTCGCCTCGGCCGCCACCGTCGGCGCCGAGCGCCTGATCACGGGCGCCGACATCAAGGACGGGTCGATCACCCACCGCGACATCAAGGCGGGATCGCTCAAGGTCGACCGGCTCGAGCCGGCGGCGCGCCACCGCGCCTTCATCGCGAAGCAGCGGCGATCACGGCAGACGAGCCTCACCAACACGGCCGTGGCCACCCTCAAGGTGCCGGCGGGCAGCTACGCAGTCCAGGCGACGCTGTCCGTCTCTAACCTCAACTCGCCGAGCACGAACATGTCCTGCATGCTGCAGGACAGCGCGGGCGCCCTGAGGTCCGAGCAGCAGTGGATGACGTCGTCCCCGGGGCAGGTGATCCCGATGACGCTCGTCGGGGTTGCGACGTACACCGCGTCGGCCACGATCACGCTCCAGTGCACCACCTCGGTCGGGACCACGTTCGGCTACAACGGCACGATCCTGGCCGAGCAGGTCACCACCGCCACGAGGTCCTGAGGCACGGGCCCCCGCGTCGGGGCCGCAAACGCCTCGGGGCGGGCCCGAAGGCCCGCCCCGAGGGTCGTGCGTCGTGCGGTTCCGGGACCTAGTGGCCCGAGGGGGCCTCCCAGCCCGGCAGGACGGACCGCTTCCAGTCCGTGCCGACGGTCTTGGAGCCCTTGACCCACGGCCCGAGCTCGGGCTGCGGGAACTTGGCGTGCGCCTCCTTCAGCTGGATGCCGTAGGAGTTGCCCGACGTCAGGTGCTTGATCAGCACCTTGCGGGCGATCTCGTCCTCGCGCCCCTTCGGGATCTCGAAGTAGATCTTGACGAAGGAGTTGGAGTACCGGTCGAACACGGCCGGCACGCCATCCTCCACGAGGAGGGTGATGTCCTCGAGCCAGTTGAGGTCCTGGCCCGGGGTGGACTCCAGCAGGTCGACATCCTCGATCGTCGAGATGTCCTCCTGGTAGGGGAAGCGCTTCCCCGAGAGGTACTCCGCCGAGATGCCGACGGTGAGCTCCGGGTTGTGGCGCTCGGTTGCGACGTTCTGCTCTGCCATGGTCGTCGTCTCCTAGTCGCCCTGCTGGGCCGACAGCGGCGCGCTCTCCGGCAGGTAGTCCACCGGGTTGACGAGATGGCGCTCGAGCATGCCCTTGATCTCGTTGAGCGTGCGCTCCTCGGTCACGCCGGGGATGTAGCGGGTCCCCGCGAGCGGCACCTTCGCCATCGCAGACGCCTCGACCGTGAGGGCCGCGAGGTCCTCCGGCTCCAGCGAGTGGATGTTGGTCTTGCCGCACGCGCGGGCCAGCATCTGGACCTCGAGCGTGAGGGTGTGCAGGAAGTTGTAGACCCGCTCCGCGGCCTCGTCGACGACGAGGCGCTTGCGCAGCTCCAGGTCCTGGGTGGCGACGCCGACCGGGCAGCGGCCCGTGTGGCAGTGGTAGCACTCGCCCGCCGGGACGCCCACGGTGCCCTCGTAATCGGTGACGCCGGGGATCTCCTTGTTGCAGTTGAGCGCCATCATCGCCGAGTGGCCGATGGCGACCGCCTTGGCGCCGAGCGCGAGGCACTTGGCCACGTCGCCGCCGTTGCGGATGCCGCCCGCCACGACGAGGTCGATCTCGTCGGCGAGGCCGACGTCCTCGAGGGCGCGGCGCGCCTCGGGGATCGCCGCCATCAGCGGGATGCCGGTCTCCTCGGTGGCGATGTGCGGGCCGGCACCGGTGCCGCCCTCCGCGCCGTCGAGGTAGATGGTGTCGGGACCGCACTTCGCCGCCATGCGCACGTCGTCGTAGACGCGGCTGGCGCCGAGCTTGAGCTGGATCGGGATCTGGTAGTCCGTCGCCTCGCGGATCTCCTGGATCTTGAGGCTGAGGTCGTCCGGGCCGAGCCAGTCGGGGTGGCGGGCCGGCGAGCGCTGGTCGATGCCGGCGGGCAGCGAGCGCATCTCGGCGACCTGCTCGGTCACCTTCTGGCCCATCAGGTGGCCGCCGAGGCCCACCTTGCAGCCCTGGCCGATGAAGAACTCGACCATGTCCGCGCACATCAGGTGGTGCGGGTTGAAGCCGTAGCGGCTCTGGATGCACTGGTAGAGCCACTTCGTCGACAGGTCGCGCTCCGGCGGGATCATGCCGCCCTCGCCCGAGCAGGTCGCGGTGCCCGCCATCGAGGCGCCCTTGGCCAGGGCCATCTTCGCCTCGAGGGACAGGGCGCCGAAGCTCATCCCGGTGATGTAGATCGGGATGTCGAGCTCGAGCGGCTTCTTCGCGAAGCGCGCGCCGAGCACGGTCTTCGTCTCGCACTTCTCGCGGTAGCCCTCGATCACGAACCGCGTCAGCGTGCCCGGCATGAACATCAGCTGGTCCCAGTGCGGGATCGGCTTGAACATGCTGAAGCCGCGCATGCGGTAGCGGCCGAGCTCGGCCTTCATGTGGATGTCGTTGATGACGGCGTGCGTGAAGATCGGGCTGCGGCCCAGCACCGCCCGCTTCCGCTCGACGTCCTCGACATTCTCCTTCGCCATGGTGGATTCCCCCTTTCGCCTAGAGGACGAGCTTGCGCTCGGACGCCTCGAGGTTGTCGTAGTTGTAGAGCTTCTTGCCGCAGACGAACTTCTGGAACGTGGGGGGCGTTCCCAGCTCGTAGATGCGGAACTTCCGCTCGATGAACTCCGTGTCGGCGTCGGTCCACTCGCCCGGCACGCAGTCGATGCCGAGCGACTTGACCTTGCCGCCCACGTAGATGATCCCGTCGTACATGGAGTCGCCGAGACCGTGGCCCGCGTCCTCGCAGATGACCTGCCGGCCGCGCTGCATCATGAAGCCCGTCATCGAGCCGACGGAGCCCATCGTGAGGATGGTGCCGCCCTTCTGGTCGATGCCGGTGCGGGCGCCGAGGCGGCCCTTGACGATCAGGTCGCCGCCGCGCATCGCGGCCCCCGTCAGGGAGCCCGCGTTGCCCTCGACGACCACGACGCCGCTCATCATGTTCTCGCAGGCCGACCAGCCCACGCGGCCCTTCACGTGGACCTCGGGGCCGTCGATGATCCCGCAGCCGAAGTAGCCGAGGGAGCCGTCGAACGTGATCTTGCAGCGGGTCAGGAGCCCGACGCCCAGCGAGTGCTTGGCGCCCGGGTTCTTGACGGTGACGTCCGTGATGCCCTGCTCGTTGATCAGCCAGCGCAGCTCGAGGTTGATCTGGCGGGTGGTCAGGTTCTGGGCGTCGAACTCCGCCTTGTCGCCGTCGATCGTGGAGATCTTCGGGACGTCCGCATTGGGCTCGACGAGCCCGCGTGCGTCGTAGACGATGTTGCTCTCGCCGGTCAGCGCGTCCACACCAGCACCTCCTTCTCGTACGGGTCGTAGGTGTCGATCTCGTGGTCGATGATCGCCCGGATCGCCATCTCCTCGGACGCCAGCGCGATCATGTTCTCGCCCTCGAAGAGGACCAGCGGCTTCGCCGCCATCTCGTCCTTCGCGACGCCGAGGGCGTCGGCCGTGACGCAGATGTAGGTGAAGACGCCGTCGAGCTCCTCGAGGCTCTCGTGCATGGCCTCCTCCAGCGTCATGCCCTCGCTCATCTTCTCCGCCAGGTAGACGGCGATGATCTCCGAGTCGCACTCGGAGTTGAAGCGGTGGCCGTTGCGCTCGAGCCGGCGGCGCCACTGGAAGTAGTTCGTCAGCTGGCCGTTGTGCACGACCGCGATGTCGCTGAACGGGTACGCCCAGTAGGGGTGCGCGCCGGAGATGTCGACGTCGGACTCGGTCGCCATGCGGACGTGGCCGATGGCGTGCGTGCCCTGGAACTGCTCGAGGCCGTACTGCGCGCAGACGGTCTCGGCGTCGCCGAGGTCCTTGATGATCTCGAGGGAGTGTCCGAGCGAGAGCACCTCGCAGTCGGAGATGTCCTCGATCTGGTCGGCCAGCTGCTTGAGCTCGCCCTTGTAGTCCAGGGTCAGGCGGAACGCGTAGTCCGTCTCCTGCTCGCAGGCGACGATCTTGGCCCCGAGGGCCGTGATGCGGCGCTCGGCCTCGGCGCGGTTGCGCTTGAGCCGGTCCTGGAACTCGTAGTCACGCGGCGTCGTGGTGTTGGCCGTCGTGTAGCGCATGACCACGTTCTCGGACGGCGGCGCGTAGAGCGCGTAGCCGGTCGAGTCCGGGCCGCGGTGCTTCATGGACTGCAGCATCCGGGTCATGTCCTGCCCGACGTTGTGATGCCCGTCCTTGTAGATGATTCCTGCGATTCCGCACACGGTGATCTCTGCCCTCGTCGGTTTCGATGGTTTGCCCGGCAGCCTCCCTACGGGAGGATGTCGAGGTACTCCTCCACGTCCCAGTCGGTGACGGTGGCGCAGTAGCGCTCCCACTCGTCCCACTTGTAGTGCCGGAAGACCTTGTACATGTCGCCCGGCATCGAGGCCTTGATCACCTCGTCGTTGTCGAGCGCCTCGAGGGCCTCGCCGAACGTCATCGGGATGCGCTTGACGTCCTTGCCGGCCTTCATCGCCTCGTAGATGTTGCGCTCCTCCGGCGGGCCCGGGTCGATCTGGTTCTCGATGCCGTCGCGCATGGCGTGGATCAGCGCGTTCAGCGAGAGGTACGGGTTGACGGCCGAGTCGACCGAGCGGTACTCGAAGCGGCCCGGGGCCGAGACGCGCAGCGCGGTCGTGCGGTTCTGGAAGCCCCAGTCCGCGAAGACCGGCGCCCAGAAGCCCGTGTCCCAGAGCCGGCGGTACGAGTTGACCGTCGGGGACGAGATGGCGGTCAGGGCGCTGAGGTGCTTGAGGATGCCGCCGATCGCCCACTTGCCGACGTCGCCCGGCATCATCGGGTTCGACGGGTCCGGCGGGTCGAACAGGTTCTGGTCGCCCTTCCAGATCGAGATGTTGTGGTGGCAGCCGTTGGCCGACACGCCCATGAACGGCTTCGGCATGAAGCACGGGAAGGCGTTCATCTCGCGGCCGACCTGCTTGCAGATCTGCCGGTACGTCGTGAGGTTGTCCGCGGTGATCTCGGCGCGGTCGAAGTTGAAGTTCAGCTCGAGCTGGCCGGGGGCGTCCTCGTGGTCGCCCTGGATCATGTCGAGGCCGAGCGCGCCGGCGTACTCCATGACCTTGTGGATCAGCGGCTGGAACTCGGAGAACTGGTCGATGTGGTAGCAGAACGGCTTGGACAGGCCCTCGACGGAGGGGGTGCCGTCCTCCTTGTTCTTGAGCCACATCATCTCCGGCTCGGTGCCGGCCATCAGGCGCATGCCGTGGTCGGCCTCGAACTTGGCCTGGGTGCGCTTGAGGTTGCCGCGGCAGTCGGCGGTCAGGTAGGCGCCGGGGTCGACGTCCTCCTCGCGGCCGCGGAAGAGGGTGCAGAAGACGCGCGCGACCTTCGGGTCCCACGGCAGCTGCGCGAACGTCTCCGGGTCGGGCAGGCCGACCAGCTCGCGGGCCTCGGGGCCGTAGCCGATGTAGTCGCCGTGGCGGTCGACGAACAGGTTCGCCGTGGCGCCGTACACGAGCTGGAAGCCCTTGCGGGCCATGGACTCCCAGTGCTTGGCCGGGACGCCCTTGCCCATGATCCGGCCGGTGACCGACGCGAACTGGTAGTAGACGTACTCGACGCCGGTGGCGTCGATCATCTTGCGGACCTCCTTGACCTGGTCGTCGCGACCCGGTGCGGCGAGGTACTCCTCCATATCCGTCATGACGGACGTGCTCCTCTCTCCCTAGTCCCCCGGTCGGGCGTCCCCGGCCGGTCCGAGCGTCCTCGGTACTGGCAGGAAAACTAGGGCCGACGGGGGTCCGGGGCAATGTGCGCCGGACGCACTGCGCAGGGCCCCGATAGGAGGGTTTCCACATATCGGGACGCCCCGGAGGCCGGATTCGGCCCGCATCATGGGAATTCCGAGCCCGATCGGCCATGCGGGACGCGCCGGGCGGCCCGCGCACGTGGCAAACCGCACTGGTAGGGTGTCCACTCTGAACACACGGGCCCCCGCACCTCCGGACCCCGGCGCCGCCCCCGCGGACGAGCGCCGGGTCCTCTACGAGATCATCCGCACGGTCTCGTCGAGCGTCGACCTCGAGCGCGTGCTCGGGGCGATCGTGGAGCTCGTCACCGAGCAGACGCGGGCGCACGCGACCCTGATCTTCATCGCGGAGGGCCCCGACGGCGCGCTCGTCCTGCGCGCCGTCTCCGACGAGCGCTACCGCGAGCAGATCGGCGAGGTCTCGATGACGCGCGGCGAGGGCCTCGCCGGCTGGGTCGCGGAGCACCGCGAGCCGGTCTTCATCGCGGAGAACGCCCTCCAGGACCCGCGCGTGAAGTACTTCCCGGAGTTCGAGGAGGAGAAGTACCAATCGATCGTGTCCGTGCCGCTGATCGCCCCGGACGACCAGGTGATCGGCGTGATCGCCCTCCACGCCGAGGCCCCGCGCGTCTTCACCGAGGAGGACGCCGCCTTCGTGATCCACTCGGCGTCGCTGGTGGCGAGCGCGATCGTGAACGCCCGCCTCTACCAGGAGGCGCGCCGACGCGTGCGCGAGCTCGAGGGCCTGTCCGCGGTCAGCGCCGCCGTCTCGTCCGCCACCACGCTGGACGAGCTCCTCCCCACCGCGGCTGAGCAGACCCTGCCCCTGCTCGGCGCGAGCGAGGCGCACATCTACCTGCTGGACCGCGGCGACCGCCTGCAGCGCCACGCCTCCGCCCCGGAGCCGGGCGAGGCGCCGCCGCACGTGACGGTCTCGGAGCTCGCGGAGGCGCGCCGCACGGGCGACGGCCGCTCCGTCCAGGACACGCTCGGCGCGGCCCTGCTCGGCGGCCGCCCCGCCCCCGACAGCCTGCTCGTGCCGATGCTCGCCGACCGCGAGGTGCTCGGCGCCCTGATCGCGCAGACCGCCGACGGCCGCGCCTTCACCGAGGCCGAGCGCGAGCTGGCCGCGTCGATCGCCGCGCAGGTCGCCGTCGGCATCAAGAAGATCCGCCTGATCGAGGGCCTCGAGGAGCGCAACCTGATCAAGGACTTCTTCGCCGACCTCGCCGCCGGCCGGCTCGCCGACGGCCTGCCCGGCCGGGCGCGTCGGCTCGGCTGCGACTTCGCCCAGCCCAAGCTCGCGCTGGTGGCGCTCGGCTGGCGCGACGCCACCGACGACGAGCGGGCGCGCGCCCTCGAGCGCTTCCGGACGGCGCTGGCCCGGGCCCTGCCCGGCGTCCTCGTCGACCAGCGCGACGAGGAGGCGGTGGCGCTCGTCCCCGCGCTGGGCGGCGACGAGGCCGAGACCCTGCGCCGGCTCGAGCGGGCGCTCGGCGAGGGCGCGGCGCGGCTGCCGCTCGTGGTCGGGGTGTCGAGCCCGTGCGTCGGGCCCGCCGCCGTCCAGGTCGGCCTCGCCGAGGCCCGCCAGGCCGCGCTGGCGGCGCCCGTGGTCGTCGACCGGCCCGCGGTAGTCCCCTACGACGGCCTCGGGCCCTACAAGTACCTGCTGCGCGTCCCGCTCGACGGCGACGCCCGCGACCGCCAGCGCCAGGCCCTGCGCCGGCTGCGCGAGTACGACGCGCAGCGCCAGGCCCAGCTGACCCGCACGCTCGAGGAGTTCCTGCGCCAGCGCGGCAACATCTCCGCCACGGCGCAGGCCCTGTACGTGCACCCGAACACGCTGCGCCAGCGCCTGCGCCGGATCGAGGACCTGACGGGCATCTCGATCAAGGACGACGACTGGCTGATGATCGAGATCGCCCTCAAGCTGCTGCGCCTCGAGGAGGCGCTCGGCACCGGCGCCTGACGCGTCACCGGATCGAAACCCATCGATATCGACGGCCGTCTATGGTGACGCCGTGCAGCCCGCCGTCGACGTCCCCCTCGCCTGCCGCACGCCGCTGACGGCGCCCGCGCTCGACGACGTCGAGGCCGCCGCCCTCGCGGGCACGCTCAAGGCGCTCGCCGAGCCGAACCGCCTCAAGATCCTGCACCGGCTCGCGTCGGCGGCCCCCGACGGCGTCTGCGTCTGCGACCTCACCGACCCACTCGGCATCGCGCAGCCGAGCGTCAGCCACCACCTCGGCGTCCTGCGCCGCGCCGGACTCGTGCAGCGCCGCCGCGAGGCCTCATTCGCGTACTACACGCTCGTGCCCGGCGCGCTCGACCGGGTCGCCGCCCTGCTCGGGGAGCGCCCATGAGCGTACGCGTCGGCATCAACGGCTTCGGCCGGATCGGGCGGCTCGCCCTGCGCGCGATCCACGACCGCCCCGAGCTCGGCCTCGAGGTCGTGCACGTCAACGAGACGGGCGGCGGCGCCGAGGCCTGCGCGCACCTGCTCGAGTTCGACTCGGTGCACGGGCGCTGGGATCGCCGCATCACCGCCGCCGGCGACCAGCTCGCGCTCGGCGACCGCCTGCTCGGAGTGACCGGCCACGCCGACCCGGGCGACGTGCCGTGGGGCGACGTCGGCGTCGAGATCGTGCTCGAGGCGACCGGAAGGCTGAAGACCCCCGAGCGTCTCGCGCCGCACTTCGCGCGCGGCGCCCGCAAGGTCGTCGTCGCCGCCCCCGTCCACGACCCCGCGGCGGCCAACGTCGTGATGGGCGTCAACGAGGACGCCTACCTGCCCGACGTGCACGCGATCGCCACCGCCGCCTCCTGCACCACCAACTGCCTGGCGCCCGTCGTCAAGGCCCTGCACGAGGCGATCGGGATCCGCCACGGCCAGATCACCACCCTGCACGACCAGACGAACACCCAGACGATCGCCGACCGGCCCCACGCCGACCTGCGCCGCGCCCGCGCCTCGAGCCTGTCCCTGATCCCCACCACCACGGGCTCGGCGAAGGCGATCGGGCTGATCTTCCCCGAGCTCGAGGGGCGCCTCGACGGGATCGCCGTGCGCGTGCCGCTGCTCAACGCGTCCCTCACCGACTGCGTCTTCGAGCTGGCCCGCGAGGCCACCGCCGACGAGGTCAACGGCGTCCTGCGCGCCGCCGCCGAGGGCCCCCTGCACGGCATCCTCGGGTACGAGGAGCGCCCGCTCGTCTCCGTCGACTACCGCACCGACCCGCGCTCGTCGATCGTCGACGCCCTCTCGACACGGGTGATCGCGGGCACCCAGGCGAAGGTGCTCGCCTGGTACGACAACGAGTGGGGCTACGCCAACCGCTACGCGGAGCTCGCGGCGCTCGTCGCGCGGCTCCTGCCCGCGGGGTAGCCCCGTGGCGGACGCCGCGGCCCGCGCGGGCGACCTGCGCAACTACGCGATCGTGACCGCCGCCTACTGGGCGGACACGATCGCCGACGGGGCGATCCGGATCCTCGTCCTGTTCTTCTTCTACCAGCTCGGCTACAGCCCGTTCGAGCTGGCCACGCTGTTCGTCTTCTACGAGGCCTTCGGCATCGCCACCAACCTCGCGGGCGGCTGGATCGGCGCGCGCTTCGGGCTGCGCTCGACGCTGCTCGCCGGCCTCGTCGTCCAGCTCGGCGCGCTCGGGATGCTCGCGCTCGCCCCCGACCAGTGGCTGGTCGTCGGCTACGTGATGGCCGCGCAGGCCCTCAGCGGCATCGCCAAGGACCTGACCAAGATGAGCTCCAAGTCCGCGGTCAAGCTGGTCGCGCCGGCGGGCCGCGACGACGCGCTGTTCCGCTGGGTGGCCGTCCTGACCGGCTCGAAGAACGCGCTGAAGGGCGTCGGCTTCTTCGTCGGCGGCCTGCTCCTGTCCACCGTCGGCTTCCAGGCCGGCCTCGGCGTCCTCGCCGTGCTCGTCGGCGCCGGCCTCCTCCTCGTCCTCGTCGCGATGCGCGGCGACCTCGGCCGCGCCAGCCGATCGGCGAAGTTCACGCGCATGTTCTCCAACACGCGGGCGATCAACGTGCTCAGCCTCGCGCGCGTGTTCCTGTTCGCGTCGCGGGACATCTGGTTCGTGGTCGCGCTGCCCGTCTTCCTGCGCACCGTGCTGGGCTGGACCTTCTGGGAGGTCGGCGGCTTCATGGCGATCTGGGTGATCGGCTACGGCGCCGTCCAAGCCGCCGCGCCGCGCCTGGTGCGCCGCGAGGGCCGCGCGGAGCCAAGCGGGCGCACGGCCGCCTGGCTTGCCTTCGGCCTGGCGGGCCTGCCCGCCCTGATCGCGCTCGCCCTGTGGGCCGACGTCGACCCCACCGCCGCGCTCGTCGGCGGGCTGATCGCGTTCGGGGTCGTCTTCGCGCTCAACTCGTCCGTCCACTCGTTCCTGATCCTGCGCTACGCGGACGGCGACAGGGTCGCGATGAACGTCGGCTTCTACTACATGGCCAACGCCGCCGGCCGGCTCGCCGGCACGCTGCTGTCGGGCCTGATCTACCAGTGGCAGGGCCTCGAGGCGTGCCTCGTCGCCTCCGCGCTCCTCGTCGCCCTGGCGGGCGCGGTGTCGCTCGCCCTGCCGGGCGGCACGCGGGGCGGGGCGGCCGTCGCGGCCGCCCCGCCCGCTCGCGCCTAGCCCCGCGCCCGGATCAGCTCGGTCAGCTTGGGGACGATGTCGTGCAGGTCGCCGACCACGCCGAGGTCGGCGTAGTCGAAGATCGGGGCGTTCTTGTCCTTGTTGATCGCGACGATCGTGCCGGACCCCTGCATCCCGACCTTGTGCTGGATCGCCCCGGAGATGCCGCAGGCGATGTACAGCTTCGGCGAGACCGTCTTGCCGGTCTGGCCGACCTGGGCCGAGTACGGGTACCAGCCCGCGTCGACGACCGCGCGGGTCGCCGCGACGGCGCCGCCGAAGGCGGACGCGCACTCCTCGATGACCGCGAAGCCGCCGGCGTCGCCGAGCCCGCGGCCGCCGGCCACGAGCACGTCGGCCGCGCCGATGTCGGGACCGGAGTCCTCGGCGTCCTCGTGGCCGACCAGCTCGACGCCCTCCGACCAGCTGCGGAAGGACGGCTGGATGCGCTCCACCGGGGCCGTACCGGAGCCTCCCTCCGTCGGGGCGAACGAGTTCGCGCGCGTGACCACGACGCCGACCGGCGTCGTGAAGCCGCAGTGCGCGAGCACCGAGTCGCCGAGGCCGGAGCGGCGCGTGACCAGGTCGGAGCCGTCGGCGTGGAGCTCGACGGCGTCGATCACGATGCCGGCGCCGAGCCGGGCCGCGAGGCCCGCCATCGCGTCGGCGGTCATGATCGACGCGCCGGCCAGCCAGTAGCGGTACTGGCCCGCCTCCTGCGCCGCGGCGCAGGCGTCGACCACGGGCTGCGCGAGGCCCGCGCCGAGGCGCGGGTCGTCGGCCGCCACCACGGAGGCGGCGCCGTGGCCGCCGAGCGCGGCGAGGGCCGCGTCGTCGAGGCCGGAGCCCGTGACGACCGCGGTGACCGGCTCGCCGATCGCCTGGCCGAGGCGGGCCGCCTCCTCGAGGACGCCGAGCGAGCCCTTGGCGACCTGGCCGCCCTGGACCTCGCAGAGGACCGCGATACCGGCCATCAGGCCACCACCTTCTTCTCGACGAGGAACTCCATGATCTTCTCGGCCGCCGAGCCGTCGTCCTCGATCAGGACCGTGTCGCCACGGCCCTCCGGCTTCGACAGACCGCCCACCTTCGTGCCGGCGCCCTGGGCGCCCACCGTGGCGGGGTCGACGCCGAGGTCGGCGAGGGCGAGCACCTCGTGCGGCTTCTTCTTGGCGCCCATGATCGCGGGCAGCGGCGGGTAGCGCGGGTCGTTGATCGCATCGGAGACCGACACGACGCACGGCGTCTGCGCCTTGACCGTGTCGTATCCGGTCTCGACCTGGCGCTTGACGGTGACGGAGCCGTCGCCGAGCTCGATCGAGGCGGCCTGCGTGACGCAGGGCAGCTCGAGCAGCTCCGCGACGAGGCCGGCCATCACGTAGCACTCGGCGTCCGCGGCCTGCTGGCCGAGCAGGATCAGGTCGTACTGGTCGCGCCTGAGGGCCGCCGCGAGGATGCGGGCCGTGCCGAGCAGGTCGCTGCCGGCGGCCGCCTCGTCGGCGACGTGCACGGAGCGGTCGCCGCCCTGCGCGAGCGCGCGGTCGACGCTGCGGGCCGCGCTCTCCGGGCCGACCGTGACCACGGTGATCTCGGTGTCGGGGGCGGGCCCCTCCTTGATCCGGACCGCGGCCTCGATCGCGTGGCGGTCGTACGGGTTGAGCGTGTTCTCGCCGGCGCGCACCAGCCGGCTCGTGCCCTCGTCGATCCGCTTCTCCGCGGACGGATCGGGGACTTCCTTCACGCAGATCGCGATACGCACGGGGGCCTCCTGGTCGTCTGCCGCGCAACGATACCCAACGGCACCGAATGTTTCGCCGGGTTCAGGCGGCGCGGCTGAACGGCCCGCGCCGGCGCCGGCCCGCCTCGCGCCCGAGCGCGAGCACGTCCGGGGGCACGTCGGCGCCGCGGGCGGCCGCCACGCCGGCGGCGGCGACGGCCTCGTCGATCAGCCCCGCACGGCGGAGGATCACGCAGGCCTGGACGACCTCGTCGGCAGGCGACAGGTCATCGGCGACGATCCCGCGCGCCAGCTCGACCGCCTGCTCCCGGCGGTGCGGGCCCTCGTCGAAGAGGTAGCGGGCTGCCCGTGCTGCGCTCACGGACCCCACGCTACCCCCGCCGCCGCGGCCCGTGCGGGTCCCGGTGCACTCCGAACAGAGCCTTAACGAACACCTCGGAAGCCCGGAAACGGGCGATTTCGCGCCGATTGTGAACCTCGCGCCGCATCTTCACCGGTCCGGTACGCAACTCCCCCAGAGCCTTCACCCACGGCCCCGCGACGGCTCCGTACGGTCCCCGCTGACCGCGGAGAACCGCGGGATCCCGAAGGAGGATCATGAAGAGGAACGGTCGTCTCATCGCGCTCGGCGTCTGCGCGGCGATCGGCGCGGCCTTCGCCGCGCCGGCGCTCGTCGGCGCCGAGGGGCCGGTCTCCCTGGCCCGCAACAGCTACGCGCTCAGCGGGTTCAAGCTCTCGCCCACCGGCAAGCAGCCGAACTCGGTCGTGCCCACCAACGCCAAGGGCAAGTTCCCGCTGCGCACCATGGACATCTCGCAGGTCCCGTGGGGCACCACGGTCACGGGCGTCATCGGCATCGACTTCTACAACCCTGTGCAGTGCAACAGGGGCGGCTCGCTCTCGACGTCCTGCACGACGCTGTTCGGAACCGGTGTCTCCCTGCCCCTGCAGGCCCCCGTTCCGCTGCGCCCGGCCAAGATGGGCATCCTCGGCGGCCTCAACGAGAACGGTGATTGCTCCGGCTCGTACCAGAAGCCGTCGGCTCCGCCCGGCCTCCTCTGCGTGTATCCGGGCAACATCGGCGGGCAGGCCAACTACTTCAGCCTCAACGAGGCGGAGATCCAGAACATCGCCAAGAACGGCGACGGCGCGTGGGCGGCTGAGGTCTACCCGATGACGGGCAACGCCTCGAAGTACGGCTTCAGGATCACCGTCGTCGGCAGCAATGTGGGTCCCGCGAAGTTCTACGGCTCGTGGGCCTACACGGCCCCGGGAATCGACTCCGCCGAGGCCCGCGCCGCTCGGGCCTCCTAGCCACCCACCCCCAACAGCAACACGCGAAAGGCAGCAATGAAGAAGCAGCTCATCATCCTCGCCGCCGCCCTGGCCGCCCTCCTGGCGGTCACCGGCACGGCCACCGCCGCGACGAAGATCGTCACCGGCGGCTCCACCGGCCTGCAGGTCCTCGGCTCCGCCCTGGCGGCGCAGTACGGGAAGGAGACCAAGGGCAAGTACCGCGTCACCGTCTCGGGCGGTGGCTCCGGCGCCGGCCAGACCGGTGCCGCCAACGGCACGTTCCAGATCGGCAACTCGTCGTCCGACAAGTCGTCGTCGACGCCGGCCGGCACCGTGTTCACCCCGATCACGAAGGAGCCCTTCGCGATCATCGTCAACAAGTCCAACCCCATCAAGGGCCTCACGGGCGCCCAGGTCAAGCAGATCTTCCTCGGCCAGATCACGAACTGGAAGGACGTCGGCTGGGCCGCGGGCGGCGCGATCAAGTGCTTCTCGCGCGTCTCGACCTCCGGCACCCGCCAGTCGTTCCAGAAGCTCTTCCTGGGCAACATCAACACGCCGGTCTCGAACTCGTGCCCGGCGCTCGCCTCGAACGCGCTCGATCGCTCGTCCGTGGCGAACACCAAGGGCGGGATCGCGTACGTCACCTACGCCTACACGGTGGGCTCGGGTGGCGCGACCGTCAAGACGATCCCCGTCGACGGCGTCACGCCGACCCTGCAGAACGTGGTCAGCGGCAAGTACAAGTACTGGAACTGCCAGTACTTCGTCACCAAGGGCGAGCCCGCCGGTGACGTCAAGACCTACAT
>JBEGMS010000076.1:0-12519 GCA_041182985.1 Actinomycetota bacterium | reverse complement strand
TCCTTGGCCTCCTTCAGGCCCAGGCCCGTCGCCGAGCGGATCACCTTGATCACGGGGATCTTCTGCGAGCCGGCCTCGGCGAGGAAGACGTCGAAGGACGACTTCTCCTCGGCCGCCGCGCCGGCGTCGCCGCCGCCGCCCGCCGCCGGGGCCGCGACTGCGACCGCGGCCGCCGCCGAGACGCCGAACTCCTCCTCGAGCGCCTTGACGAGGTTCGACAGGTCCATGACGGACATGCCCTTGATCTCCTCGATCATCTGATCGGTGGTCATAGCCATGACCTCTGACTCCTTGTGTTCGTGTGGTTCGTGGGGCCCCGCCTACGCGGCGGCGGCCTTCTGCTTCTCGATCTGGTCCAGCGCGACCACGAGGCCGCGCGGGATCTGGGACATGACGCTCGCGAGGCCCTGGATCGGCCCGTTGAGCGCGACGACGAGCTGCGCGTGCAGCTGGTCGCGCGACGGCAGGGAGGCCAGCGTCTTGACGCCGTCGGCGTCGAGGACCTCGCCGTCGATGATGCCGCCCTTGATCTGCAGGATGCTCGTCTCCTTCGCCGCCTTGGCCAGGGCCTTGGCGACGGGCGAGGCGTCATCCGCGCAGAACGCGATCGCGGTCGGGCCGGACAGGAACTCGAGGAGCCCCTCCTTGCCCGCACGCTGCGCGGCGATCCGGGTCAGCGTGTTCTTCGTCACGTACAGCTCCGCCCCGAGGGGGCGCAGCTCGCGGCGGATCTGGGCGAGCTGCGACACGCCCAGGCCGCGGTAGTCGGTGACGATCATGGAGGTCGCGGCGCCGAGCTCGCGCTCGAGCTCCCCGATGACCTCCTCCTTTCGCTCCTTCAACATGCAGTACCACCTCCTTTCCGTCGCGGGCCCCCCGGTGACGGCGGGCCCGGGACGGCCGGCCGGTGGGCCCGCCCGCCGCGTCCCCCGCCTGCGCCGGTCCTACCCGCCCCGAGGGGCGGTGCCGGCGGTCTGAGGCGTCGGGTGCGCGAGTGATGGAGGAGACGAATCGCGGTTAGGCGTGCGCCTCCTCGAGCACGTCGCGCACGCGCGACGGGTCGATCTTGATGCCCGGCCCCATGGTGGAGCTGAGCACGACGGACTTGATGTAGCGGCCCTTCGCGGAGGCCGGCTTGGCGCGGAGGATCTCCTCCAGCACGGTGGCGTAGTTCTCGCCGAGGGCCTCGGCGCCGAACGACTTCTTGCCGAGCGGCACGTGCACGATGCCCGTGCGGTCGGTGCGGTACTCGATCTTGCCGCTCTTGATGTCCTCGACGGCCTTCCGGATGTCCATCGTGACGGTGCCGGTCTTCGGGTTCGGCATCTTGCCGGACGGCCCGAGGACGCGGCCGAGCTTGCCGACCGTGACCATCATGTCGGGCGTCGCCACGGTGACGTCGAAGTCGTCGAAGCCGTCGAGGATGCGCTGGGCGAGGTCCTCGCCGCCGACCACGTCGGCGCCGGCGGCCTCGGCCTCGGCGGCCTTCTCGCCCTGGGCGAACACGGCGACGCGGGCGTTCGAGCCCGTGCCGTGCGGCAGCATCACGGTGCCGCGCAGCTGCTCCTCGGCGTGGCGGACGTTGATGCCGAGGCGGAAGTGCACCTCGACCGTCTCGTCGAACTTGGCGCCGGGCGTCTCCTTGAGCAGGCGCACGGCCTCCATCGGCTGGTACAGGCGCTCGCGGTCGACCATCCCGCGCGCCGCCTTGAGGCGCTTGCCGCTCACTGCTCCACCTCCACGCCCATCGAGCGGGCGGTGCCCGCCACGATCAGCATCGCGGCGTCGATGTCGTTCGCGTTCAGGTCGGGCAGCTTCGTCTCGGCGATCGAGCGCAGCTGGTCCTTCGAGAGGCGGCCGACCTTGTCGCGGTGCGGCACGGCCGACCCGCTCTTCAGCTTCAGCGCCTCCTTGATCAGCACGGCCGCCGGCGGCGTCTTCGTGATGAACGTGAAGGAGCGGTCCTCGTAGACCGAGATCTCGACCGGGATGATGCGGCCGGCCTGCTCGCTCTGCGTGTCGGCGTTGAACGCCTTGCAGAAGTCCATGATGTTGACCCCGTGCTGGCCGAGGGCCGGGCCGACGGGCGGCGCGGGATTCGCCTGGCCGGCGGGGATCTGGAGCTTGATGATGGTGACGACCTTGCCGGCCATCGCTTCCTTCCTGTGGTGCAAGCGCCGGGGGTCGCCCGGCTCCCACGTAGACCGCCCGCGCGCTCGCGGACGGGGCGCATCCTAGGACAGGATCAGTCCAGGCGCTTCACATCGCCGAAGCCGAGCTCGACCGGCACCTGGCGCTCGAAGATCGAGACGTGGACCTTGAGCTTGCCCGACTCGGTGTTGATCTCGATGATCTCGCCGTCGAAGTCGGCCAGGGGGCCCGAGGTGACCTTCACCATCTGCCCCAGCTGGAACTCGGCGACCTGCTTCGGCTTGGCCTCGGCGGCCTCGACCTTCAGCAGCTTGTCGACCTCGGGCTGGCTGAGCGGCACGAGGGTCATCTCCTCGCGCTTGCCCTGCGCGCCGACGAAGCCGGTCACGCCCGGGGTGTTGCGCACGAGGCTGATCGCCTCGGGCGTCGCGTCCATCTGCACGAGCACGTAGCCCGGCATGACGCGGGTCTCCTTCTCGACCTTCTTGCCGTCGCGGGTCTCGACGGTCTGCTCGGTCGGCACCACGATGCGGCGCACGTCGTCGCCGCCCTGCTGGGTGCGACGGCGCTGCTCGAGGTTGCGGCGGACCTTGTCCTCGTGGCCCGAGTAGGTGTGGATGGCGTACCAGCGGAACATGCGGGGTTACCTCGCTCCTTATCCGGCCTGCTGGGTGATCAGCCAGCCGGCGACGCGGGAGAACACGGTGTCGAGCCCGTACAGGTAGAGCCCGACGACGAAGCACGCGATCAGGACGACCGCGGTGGCCTGCACGAGCTGCGGCCGATCGGGCCACTGGACGCGCTTGAGCTCGGCCCAGCACTCGCGGATGAAGCCGCCGAGGCCCGAGCGGTCGGAGGGGCCGCCGGACTGGCTCTTCGCGGGGCGGGCGCGCTGCGCGCGCTCGCGGGCGCGGCGCTCCTTGCGCTCCTGCCGCGACTCCTTCTGCGGCCCGTTGTCCGGCTCGTCCGCCACGGGGCTAGCGGGTCTCCCGGTGCACGGTCTGCTTGCCGCAGCGCGGGCAGAACTTCTTCAGCTCGATGCGGTCGGGGGTGTTCCGCTTCGACTTCTTGGTCTCGTAGTTCCGCTCCTTGCAGTCGGTGCAGGCCATCGTGACTGCGATGCGGATTCCGGCCTTGGCCATCGATTCGATCCTTGGCTGTGGGTCGCTGCCGGCGATTCAGACGGCAGCGCGGAGCGGGGACGCCCCGACGACGGCGAAGCCTACCGGAGGACGCGCGGCGGCGCTGCGGTGGGCCCGCTACGCGCCGGCGGGCGGCGCGTCCGGCGGCGCCGGCAGCGGGAACCCGGGGATCCGCGGGCGGCCCGTCGTGCGGCCCTCCCCCGCGCCCTCGGCGCCCGGCACCTCGGCCGTCGTCTCGTCCGCGGCCCAGACCTCGTCCTCGGGGACGCCGTCGAGCAGCTTCAGGAACTGGGCGCGGTCGATCGTCTCGCGGTCGAGCAGGATCTTCGAGAGGCGGTGCAGGGCCTCCATGTGCTCGAGCAGGATCGTGCGGGCCTTCTCGTGCGCGTCCTCGATGATGCGGCGGATCTCCTCGTCGATCTCGCGCGCGATCTCCGGCGAGTAGTCGGCGGTGGCGCCGAACTCGCGGCCGAGGAACGGCTGGTCGTGGCGGGCCCCCAGGGCGCGCGGGCCGAGCTTCTCGCTCATGCCGTAGCGCATCACCATCGCCTTCGACGTGGCCGTGACCTTCTCGATGTCGTTGGAGGCGCCCGTCGTGATCTCGTTGAAGACGAGCTCCTCGGCGGCGCGGCCGCCGAGCGTCATCGCCAGCGTGTCGTTGAGCGAGGCCCGCGTGACCAGGAACTTGTCCTCGCTCGGCAGCGAGATCGTGTAGCCGAGCGCCTGGCCGCGCGAGATCACCGAGATCTTGTGCACGGGGTCGCAGTTGGGCAGGTAGTGCCCCACGATCGCGTGGCCCATCTCGTGGTAGGCGGTGATCAGCCGCTCCTCCTCGCTGAGCAGGCGCGTCTTCTTCTCGGGCCCGGCGAGGACGCGCATGATGCCCTCCTCGAGCTCGAGCATCGTGACCGTCTTCTTGCCGGCGCGGGCGGTCAGGAGCGCCGCCTCGTTGATCAGGTTGGCGAGGTCGGCGCCCGTGAAGCCCGGCGTCTGGCCGGCGAGCACGCCGAGGTCGATGTCGGTGCCGAGCGGCTTGCCCTTCGAGTGCACCTTGAGGATCGCCTCGCGGCCGGCCCGGTCGGGGCGGTCGACGACGATCTGGCGGTCGAAGCGGCCCGGGCGCAGGAGCGCCGGGTCGAGCACGTCGGGGCGGTTCGTGGCCGCGATCAGGATCACGTTCGTGGAGGCCTCGAAGCCGTCCATCTCGACGAGCAGCTGGTTGAGGGTCTGCTCGCGCTCGTCGTGGCCGCCGCCCATGCCGGCGCCGCGGTGGCGGCCGACGGCGTCGATCTCGTCGATGAAGATGATGCAGGGGCTGTTCTGCTTGGCCTGCTCGAAGAGGTCGCGGACGCGGCTCGCGCCGACGCCGACGAACATCTCGACGAAGTCGGAGCCCGAGATCGAGAAGAACGGCACGCCCGCCTCGCCGGCGACGGCGCGCGCGAGCAGCGTCTTGCCGGTGCCCGGGGGCCCGAACAGCAGCACGCCCTTCGGGATCTTGGCCCCCAGCGACTGGAACTTCTTCGGGTTCTCGAGGAACTCCTTGATCTCGTGCAGCTCCTCGACGGCCTCGTCCGCGCCGGCCACGTCCTTGAACGTGACCTTCGGGGAGTCGACGCTCATGCGCTTGGCCTTGGACTTGCCGAAGCTCATCACGCGCGAGCCGCCGCCCTGCATCTGGTTCATCAGAAACAGCCAGAAGCCGAGGAAGAGGACGAAGGGCAGCACGTTGACGAGCAGCGACACCCACGAGGAGCCGCCCGTCTCCGAGCCGGCGACGTTGACCTCGCCCTTGTACTCCTCGTAGACCTGGTCCCAGGCCTTCTCGCCGGGGATGCCGACCGTGTAGGCGTCGGGCTCCGCATCGGCGGCCGCGTCGGGCGCCGGCTTGAGCGTGACCTTGACGTTGTTCTTGGCCGTGTTCTGCTGGAGGGACTCGACGTCGCCGTCCTTGAGGTCCGTCAGCATCGTCGACCAGTCGCGCGGCGGCTGCTCGGGCTTCTGGTCGGACAGGAGCAGGCGCTGCGCGAGGAACGCGAGCAGGATCACCACCAGGATGGGGAACACGGCGGTTCGGAAGATGCGGCTCATCGTGCTCCAGCGCGTCGGGGACGGGGGACCGACCTCGCGCTCACGATAGCACCGGGTCGACTTCGGGCTTCGGCGCGATCCGGCCGGGCGCGGAGCGCCGCAGGAGCAGGGTCAGGACCAGCGCGATCCCCAGCGCCAGAGCGGCCAGGAGCGCCGCGCCGGACCAGCCGGCGGCGCTCCACGCGGCCCCCAGGACGAACGGCCCGATCGAGCCGAGCAGGTAGTAGATCGTCAGGTGGACGCTCATCGCACTCCCCCTATCGCGCGGCGTCAGCTGGGGGACGAGGAGCTGCGCGACCCCGACCATCGCGAACAGGCCGCCCGCGAGGACGGCGAGCCCCACGACCACGGCCGGCAGCCAGCCGACCGAGCCGACCGCGAGGCCGACGAGGCCGATCACCGGGAACACCGGCAGGACGGCGCGGGGGCCGACGCGCCCGGCGAGCCGGACGGCGAACGGCGTCAGCGCGCCGACCAGCCAGACGACGTAGAAGACGCCGACCTGGGCCGCCGAGAGCCCGAACTCGGGCCCCTCGAGCCGGTAGGCCACCACGCTGTACAGCCCGACGAAGGCGAAGAACGTGCAGCCCGCGGCGAGGCCGTTGAGCAGGAGCGGCGTGTTGGCGAGGTGCGCGCGCACGGCGCGCAGGGGCGAGCGGGCCCTGGGGGGCGGCGGCGCGGCGGGCAGGAGCAGCGCGAGCAGCGCGGCGCTCGCCAGCAGGGGCAGGGCGAGGGCCGCGAGCGACCAGCGCCAGCCGATGTCGTCGACGAGGAACGCCGGGATCGTGCGCCCGAGGAAGCCGCCGAGCACGAGCGCCGCGGTGTAGAGCCCCACGACGGTGGGCACCCGCGCCGACGGGAAGGCCTCGTAGACGTAGGCGGTGGCGACGGTCAGGAGGCCCGGCAGGAGCAGCCCCTGCACGGCGCGCAGGGCCAGCAGCTGCACGAGCCCACCGTCGAGCGCGATCAGCGCGGTCGGCACGGCGAGGAGCGCGCAGGAGCCGAGCATCACGGCGCGCCGCCCGATCCGGTCGGACAGGGGGCCCATGATCCAGGCGCCGACGGCGATCCCGGCCACGACCACGGTGATCGTCAGGCCCGTGGCGGCCGGGCCGGCGCCGAGGTCGGCGCCGATCTCGGGCACGATCGCCTGCGTCGAGTACGGGATGCAGAACATCGCGGCGGCCGCGACGGCGATCGCGAGCACCGCCCCCGAGCCCGCGCGCAGCTGCTCCGCCCCCATGCCGGAACCGTACCGCGCTGCCGTACCATGCCCGCATGCCCGAGCACCTCCAGACCCAGGCCGGGGCCTTCGGCGAGCACGCGCTCCTCGTCGGCGACCCGCAGCGCGCCGACCTGATCGCCGCGGAGCTCCTCGAGGGCGCCGAGCTCGTCACCGACGCGCGCGGCCTGCGCGGCTGGGCGGGCTCCCTCGGCGGGCTGCGCGTCGGCGTGCAGACCACCGGCATGGGCGGCGCCTCGGCGGCGATCGCGATCGAGGAGCTGATCCAGCTCGGCGTGCGCCGCCTCGTGCGGCTCGGCACCTGCGGCTCGATCGCGCCCGACGTCGCCCCCGGCGACTTCCTCTGCGCCGCCTCGGCGATCCCCGCGGACGGCACGAGCCGCACCTACGTCGGCGACGAGCCCCACGCCCCGCTCGCCGACTTCGAGATCGTCCACGCCGCCGTCCACGACGCCAAGAAGGCCGGCATCCGCATGCGCGTCGGCCTCGTGGCCACCACCGACGCCTACTACGACCCGGGCGCGGGCCGCGCGAGCCGCTGGGCCGCGCGCGGCGCGCTCGCCGTGGACATGGAGACCGCCCCGCTCCTGACCATCGCGCCCCTGCGCGGGGCCTCGGCCGGCTCGTTCCTCGTCGTCACCAACCGCGTCGCCCAGCCCTCGACGCGCCTGAGCGCCGACGAGCAGCGCGCCGCCGTACTGCGCGTCGCGCCGATCGCGCTCGGGGCGCTCGTCTCGGAGCCGAAGGCGCCGTGACCCGCCACGCGGTCTTCGTCGTCAACCCGGCCTCGGCCAACGGCGCGACCGCGCGCGAGTGGCCGGACCTCGCCGCGGCGGCCCGCGCCGCGGGACTCGCGGTCGAGGAGCGCATGACCGAGGCGCCGGGCCACGCGGCCGAGCGCGCCCGCGAGGCCTCGATGAACGGCGCCGACGTCGTGGTCGCGGTCGGCGGCGACGGCACGGTGCACGAGGTCGTCAACGGCCTCGTCGGGCCCGGCGGCGCCCCGTTCGGCACCGCCGCCCTCGGCGTCGTCGCCCGCGGCACGGGCCGCGACTTCATCCGCAGCCACGCGATCCCGGCGAAGCCGCGGGAGGCCCTGCGCGTGGTCGCGGACGGCCGCATCCGCCGCGTCGACCTCGGCGAGGTCGCGACGGACTCGGACCCCGAGGGCACCCGCTTCGCCAACGCCGCCTCGGCGGGCGTGACGGCCGCGATCGCCGCCCGGGCCAACGGGATGACGAAGCGCTTCGGCGGCACCCCCACCTTCCTCGTCGCCGCCGTGCAGGGCTTCCGGGCGTGGCGCAACACGCCGATCCACGTCCAGGTCGACGGCCGCCCGTACGACCTGACCGCGGCCTGCGTCGTCCTGATGAACGGCCACTCCCTGGCCGGCGGGATGAAGGCTGCGCGCGACGCCCGCCAGGACGACGGCCTGCTCGACCTCGTGCTGGTCGGCGACGTCGGCGCCGGGGACCTCGCCCTCAACCTGCACCGCGTCTACGGCGGCGACCTCGGCTCGCACCCCAAGATCGATCAGATCAAGGCCGCCGAGGTGCGCGTCTCGGGCGCCGAGCCCCTGCCGATCGAGGCGGACGGCGAGCTCGTCGGCGAGACCCCGGCCGTGTTCCGCTGCCTGCCGGGCGCGCTCGCCCTCGTCGCGGGCGACTAGCCCGGCACGGCCGCGCGGATCCGCTCGACCGCCTGCGCGAGCTCGGCCGGGCCCCCGTTGGCGCGGGCCAGCGCGATCCCGGCGAGGAACGTCGCGATCGGCGCGGCGGGCCGCTGCACCCCGTGCGCGGCGTCGGCCGCGAGGCGCAGCAGCTCGTCGACGGTCTCGGGCGCCGCGACCCACGCGAGGTCGTCGGCGCCGAGGGCCGCCACGGCGCGGGCGGCGAAATCCTGGACGTCTTCCACGGGCACTCCTTGCGGGCGCTAGATTCATGCGACCGGCGAGTCGGCGATCCGCCGCCCTCCGGCGAAGTACGAGGCGGGCCGAAGCCCGCAGCGAGCGTACCCCTCCGACCACCGAGCCCCGAGGCCATGAGCGAACAGACGATGCGCGAATCCATCGACGGCGTGCAGGCCGCGCTCGCCGAGCGCGACTACCTCGCCGACCGCGGCCTCGCGACCACGGTGCACCTGGCCCTCCAGCTCGGCAAGCCGCTGCTCCTCGAGGGCGAGGCCGGCGTCGGCAAGACCGAGCTCGCGAAGGTCGTCGCCGACGCGCTCGGGGCCCGCCTGATCCGCCTGCAGTGCTACGAGGGCATCGACGTCGCCCACGCCCTCTACGACTGGGCCTACGCGCGCCAGATGCTCTACATCCGCACGCTCGAGGCGACCGGCGAGGCCGGCCAGGGCGACGCCGTGCTCGACGAGCTGTTCGGGCCTCGCTTCCTCGAGCGGCGCCCGCTGCTCGACGCGATCGCCTGCGACGACCCCGTGCCGCCCGTGCTCCTGATCGACGAGATCGACCGCGCCGACGACGAGTTCGAGGCCTTCCTGCTCGAGCTCCTGTCGGACTTCCAGGTCACGATCCCGGAGATCGGCACGATCCGGGCCGAGCGCCGACCCGTCGTCTTCCTGACCTCGAACCGCACCCGCGAGCTGCACGAGGCGCTCAAGCGCCGCTGCCTCTACATGTGGGTCGAGATGCCGAGCCTCGAGCGCGAGATCGCGATCGTGCGCGCCCGCGTCCCCGCCGCCCCCGAGCGCCTCGCCGCGCAGGCCGCCGCGTTCGTGCACGAGCTGCGCCAGCTCGACCTCACGAAGCAGCCGGGCATCGCCGAGACGATCGACTGGACCCAGGCCCTGCTCGCGCTCGGCCAGCAGGAGCTCGAGGCGGGCGTCGTCGACATGACCCTCGGCTCCGTCCTCAAGTTCCACGAGGACATCGGCCGCGTCCGCGACGCGGACCTCCAGGAGCTCGTGGACCGCGCCCGCACCGCCGCGGACGAGGTCGAGACCCCGGCGGGCTGATGGACCCCGGCGACGCCGTCGTCCGCAAGCTCGTCACGTTCGGGCGCATCCTCCGCGAGGCCGGCGTCGAGGTCGGCCCGGGCCGCGTCCAGGATGCGCTGCGCGCGCTCGACCGGATCGACCTGCGCCGCCGCGACGAGGTCTACGCGGCGCTCGCCTGCACGCTGGTGGCCCGCCGCGACGACCTCGAGGTCTTCGACCGCGCCTTCCGCGCCTGGTTCGAGCGCGACCCCACGCGCAACCAGGGCCGCCCGCCCGACC
Source organism: Actinomycetota bacterium (assembly GCA_041182985.1). Lineage (GTDB taxonomy): Bacteria > Actinomycetota > Thermoleophilia > Gaiellales > F1-60-MAGs149 > F1-60-MAGs149. The sequence continues at coordinate 2,655 of JBEGMS010000076.1, read as the reverse complement.
TCGGCATCGGGATCGACGAGCGCCCCCAGCCCCCGTCGGCCGCCTCCCAGCCCGGCGGCGACCAGGAGGACCAGGAGCCCGACGAGGAGCAGGAGGAGCCCGACGTCCTCGCCGCCTACTCGGCGGACGAGCGGCTGCGCGAGCGCGACTTCTCGACCCTCACCCGCACGGAGCTCCTGCGCCTGCGCAAGCTGATGGACCGGCTCGTGCGGGTCCTGCCGATGCGCCCCTCGCGGCGGCTCGAGGTGGCGTCGGACGGCGTCGCGATCGCCCCGCGCGAGACCCTGCGCCGCATCGCGCGGCGCGAGGGCGAGGCCGTCGAGCGCGCCTTCCGGCGGCCGAAGCGCGTCGAGCGCCGCGTCGTCTTCCTCTGCGACGTGTCCGGCTCGATGGAGCCGTACAGCCGCGCGCTGGTCCTGTTCCTGCAGGCCGCGGTGGCGGCGGGGCGCAAGGTCGAGGCCTTCACGTTCGGCACGCGCCTGACCCGCCTGACCCCGTACCTCGGCGGCTACGACCCGCAGGCCAGCCTCGAGCGGGCCGCGCGCGCCGTGCCCGACTGGGCGGGCGGCACCCGCATCGGCGACGCCCTCAAGGCCTTCAACGACGTCCACGGCCGCCGCGGGCTGACCCGCGGCAGCATCGTGGTGATCGTCTCCGACGGCTGGGAGCGCGGCGACGTCACCACCCTGCGCGAGGAGATGGCGCGCCTCAGGCGCCGCTGCCACGCGATCATCTGGGTCAACCCCCTGAAGGGCACGGAGGGCTACGAGCCGCTCGCGGCCGGCATGGCCGCGGCGCTGCCGTACATCGACGTCTTCCTGCCCGGCCACAACCTGGTCGCCCTCGAGGCCCTCGCCGACGCGCTGCGCGCCGCCGGCGGGCGCCGCTCCGAGGTGCGGCCCGCGACCCTCCGGAGGGCGGCATGAACGACGAGACCCTGGCCACGGCGGCCGACTGGGCCGCCCGCGGCGACCAGGTGGCGCTCGCCACCGTGGTGCGCACCTACCGCTCCGCCCCGCGCCCGATCGGCAGCGTCTTCGCCGTCTCCTCCTCCGGGGAGATGGCGGGGTCCGTGTCGGGCGGCTGCGTGGAGGGCGACATCTACGGCGCCGCCCAGGAGCTGTTCGGCGACGCGGGCGCGCCCGGGCCGCGGCTGATCCACTACGGCATCTCCGACGACCTCGCGCTCGAGGTCGGCCTCGCCTGCGGCGGCGAGCTGTGGGTCGCGCTCGACCGCTGGCGCCCCCGCCCCGCCCTGCGCCGCGGCGCGATCGCGACCGCCTTCGGCGGCGACCAGAACGGCCGCGCCGCCGTCTACGACGCCGACACCGGCGCGACCGCCGGCGACCTCGCGGGCGACCTGCGCGCCACCGCCGACGGGCTGATCGCCGAGGCCGTCGCCACGGAGACCTCGAGGGCCGTCGACCTCGAGGACGGCGTCACCCTCTTCGTCGAGAGCGTCCACCCCGCCCCGCGCGTCGTCGTGGTGGGGGCGGTCGACACCGCCGAGGCGCTCTGCCGGATGGCGCGCACGCTCGGCTGGCGCACCGCCGTCGTCGACCCGCGCGGCAAGTTCGCCACCCCGGAGCGGATCCCGAGCGCCGACGTGATCGAGGCCACCTGGCCCGATACCGCCTACCCGGCGATCGCGCTCGAGGCCGCCGACCACGTCGTCGTCCTCACGCACGACCCCAAGATCGACGACCCCGCGATCTCCCAGGCGCTGGCCGCGGGCTGCGGCTACGTCGGCGCGCTCGGCTCGCGGCGCACGCAGGAGAAGCGCAACGAGCGGCTGCGGGAGTCCGGCTCGACGGACGAGCAGATCGGCCGCATCCACGGCCCCGTCGGCCTCGACATCGGCGCGCACTCGCCGGCCGAGACCGCGGTGGCGATCCTCGCCGAGATCATCGGCTGGCGCTCGGGCCGCGGCGGCCAGCCGCTGCGCCAGACGACCGGCCGGATCCACCCGACCGACGAGCCCGAGGCGTAGGATCCGCGCGTGGCGCGCGCGCTGATCGACCCCCCGCTCGAGCCGGCGCGCTACCCGTTCGCGCACCCCGTGCGGGTGCGCTTCGCGGAGACGGACGCGATGGGCGTCGTCCACCACGCCTCCTACGTGCCGTGGCTCGAGGAGGCGCGGGTCGAGCTGCTGGCCAGCGCGGGCCACTCCTACGCGGAGGTGCACGCCGGCGGCCTCGATCTCGCCGTCGTCGAGATCGCGATCCGCTACCGGCGCGCCGTCCGCTTCGGCGACCCGGTCGTCGTGCACGCGGGGATGGCGGCCGCCTCGCGCGCCGTGATCCAGCTCGCGTACCTGGTGGTCGCCGCCGGCGAGGTGGCGGCGAGCGCCGTCACCGCCCACGCCTGCGTGGACCCGCAGGGCCGCCCGCTGCGCGTGCCCGACTGGCTCGGCGCCCTCGCCGCGGGCCCGACGGCGCTGCGGCCCGGCTAAAAGCCGAGCCCGCCGTCGAGCGAGGCGCGCAGGGACCCGTTGGGGCCGACGGCGAAGACGAGATCGGCGTTGCGCGGGTCGATCGCCACGCGCACCGCGTCGAGGTCCGCCGTGCGCCAGGTGGCGCCCCCGTCGAAGGTGACGCGCACGCGCGGCGTCAGGATCACGGCGTGTCCCGCGCGGCTGCGCGCCGCGCGGGACAC
>JBEGMS010000075.1:0-12475 GCA_041182985.1 Actinomycetota bacterium | reverse complement strand
CCGGTCGAGCTCGGCGGCCATCGCCTCGATGCCCCGGTCGCGGTCCTTGCCGAGCGAGAAGACGGCGTCGTCGAGGCGCCCGGCCAAGACGCGCTCGTTGCCGGCACGGACCGCCGGGTCGGCGTCGGGGTGCTCGTGACCGCGATGCAGTCGCACCAGCGCTACCTGCCGCTGCGCGGGCCGACGGGCACCATCCGGCCGGCCTTCCTGACGGTGGTCAACTCGCATCCGGATGCCGACGAGGCCGTCCGGGCCGGCAACGAGCGCGTGCTCGCCGGCCGACTCGACGACGCCGCCTTCTCGCTCGACAAGGACCGCCAGCGCGGCATCGAGGCGATGGCCGCCGAGCTCGACCGCATCACCTACCACCAGCGGCTCGGCACGCTCGCCGACCGCACCGCCCGGCTCGTCGAGCTGGCCGGCGCCCTCGCCGACGCCGCCGGGGCCTCTGCCGACGACCGCGCCCACGCGCTCGAGGCGGCGCGCCTCGCGAAGGCCGACCTGGCCTCGACGATGGTGGGCGAGTTCGCGGAGCTGCAGGGCGAGACCGGCATGGAGTACGCGCGCGCCGCGGGCCTGCCGGAGGCCGTCGCGCTCGCGATCGCGGAGCAGTACCGGCCCGACGGTGCCGGCCGACCCGTCCCCGACACCCTGCCCGGTGCGCTGCTCGCGCTGGCCGAGCGGTTCGACCAGCTCGTCTCGGTGATCGCGATCGGCGAGCGCCCGACGGGCTCGCGCGACCCGTACGCCCTGCGTCGCGCGGCCGCCGGCATCGTCGAGATCCAGGCCCGCTGGGGGATGCCGCTCGACCTGCCCGCGCTCGTCGCGCGCGCCCACGGCCTGCTGGTCGGGCAGTCCGCGGACCTCGAGCTCGACCTCGACGCCGTCCACGAGGTCGTCGTGCCCTTCGTGCTCGACCGCGTCGACCAGGCGCTCGGCGAGGAGGGCGTTCCCGTCGACGTGCAGCGCGCCGCCCGCGGCGCGGGACCCGTCGACCCGGCCCGCCACGCGGCGCTCGCCCGCGCGCTCCACGCCGCCCGCGACACCGACGAGCTCGCCCGCGCCCACGCGGCGGCGGTGCGCTGCAGCCGGATCGGCGACAAGGAGGCCCCGGCCGACGCGCTCGACCCCGCGCTGCTGGCCGACCCGGCCGAGCGGGCGCTGATCGACCGCCTTGCGGAGGTCGGGCCGCGGATCGCCCAAGCCGACGACCCGGCCGAGGCCCTGCGGCTCGCCGCCGAGCTCGCTGCGCCCATCGACGGGCTGTTCGACGCCGTCATGGTCATCGCCGACGATCCGGCGCTGCGCGCGGGCCGCGTGCGGCTGGTGCGCGACGCGGCGGCCGCGTTCCTCCCCGTCGGCGACCTCACCCAGCTGCAGCGATGAGCCCCGACCCCGTCGAGATCCACCTCATCTCGGACTCCACGGGCGACACGGCGTCGCGCGTGGCGCGCGCCGTGCAGGCCCAGTTCTCGGCCTCGCCGGTGAGCATCGTGCGCCACCCGCGCGTGACCACCGTGCAGGGCCTGCAGGAGGTGATCGGCAGGCTGCACGCGGGCAGCCGCTCGGCGGTCTTCTTCACGCTCATCGACACGGCGCTGCGTGAGCGCGCCTCGGAGCTCTGCGAGCGCAGCGGGATCCCATCCTGCGACCTGCTCGGCGCGCCGCTCGAGGCGCTGCAGGTCGCGTCGGGCGTGACGGCCGAGATGGTGCCGGGCCGTCCCGTCGCGCTCGAGATCGACTACTTCCAGCGCGTCGCCGCGATGGAGTTCGCCGTCAAGCACGACGACGGGCTCTCGGGCGAGGGCCTCGTCGACGCCGACATCGTGATCATCGGGGTGTCGCGCACGGGCAAGACGCCGCTCTCCATGTACCTCGGCTATCTCGGCTACAAGACGGCCAACACGCCGCTCGTGCCCGGCGTCGAGCCGCCGAAGGAGCTGTTCCGGATCGACCGGGCCAAGATCGTCGGCCTCACCATCGACGCCGAGCGCCTGCAGCGGATCCGCGGGCGGCGCCTCCGGGCCATGGGCGGCCGCGCCCGCAACAACTACGCCGATCTCGGCAAGATCCTCGAGGAGCTCGAGGAGTGCCAGCAGGTGTTCCGGCGGCTCGGCTGCCCCGTGATCGACGTCTCGAACCTGGCCGTGGAGGAGTCCGCGCTGCGCGTGATCAACCTCTGCGAGGAGCGCGCCGCCCACGGCGCGGGGGAGGGCTGACATGGCCTACCGGGAGATGCGCAGGTCGTACCGCGAGGGCGAGCTCGCCGAGGCCGCGGCCGGCGACGACCCGGTCGCGCTGTTCCGGGACTGGATCCGCGTGGCGCAGGACTCCGGCGCCGTCCTCGAGCCGAACGCGATGGCGCTGGCCACCGCCGACCGCGACGGCACGCCGTCCGCGCGGATGGTGCTGCTCAAGGAGGTCACCGCGGACGGCGCCTTCGTCTTCTACACGAACCGCGAGAGCCGCAAGGGCGGCGAGCTCGGGGCGCGCCCGCGCGCGGCCCTCGTCTTCTGGTGGGAGCCGCTCGAGCGCCAGGTGCGGATCGAGGGCGACGTCGAGCCGACGACGGACGCCGAGACCGCCGACTACTACGCCACGCGCCCGCGCGAGAGCCGGATCGGCGCCTGGGCGTCGCGGCAGAGCCAGCCGGTCTCGGGCCGGCCGGAGCTCGAGGCGCAGTTCCACGACGCCGACGTGGCGCACCCGGGCGACGACGTGCCGGTGCCGCCCTGGTGGGGCGGCTACCGGGTCGTGCCGGACGCGATCGAGTTCTGGCAGGGGCGCACGGGGCGGATGCACGACCGGCTGCGCTACGAGCGCGCGGGCGACGGCTGGTCGCGCGTGCGGCTGCAGCCCTGACGGCCCGGTACCCTTCGGCCGATGGCCGACAAGGTCGCCGTGGAGAGCATGGTCGAGCAGACCCGCGGGATCCTGCGCGAGCGGATCCGCTCCGGGGAGCTCCCGCCCGGCACGCGCCTGCGCCAGGAGCGCCTCGCCGAGGAGCTCGGCATCAGCCGCACGCCGCTGCGCGAGGCGCTGCGGCTGCTCGCCGCCGACGGCCTCGTCGAGCTGCAGGTCAACCGCGGCGCGGTCGTCTCGACCCTGTCGCACGCCGACCGCGTCGCCTTCTGGGAGGCCCGCCTCGCGCTCGAGCCCGGCGCTGCCCGGCTGGCCACCGAGCGCCGCGACCCCGACGCGATCGCGGCGATGCAGGCGACCATCGCCGCCCAGCGCGCCGCCGCCACGGAGACCCAGGGCTTCGCCGCCAACCGCGCCTTCCACCTCGCGCTCGTGGGGGCCGCCGGCAACCCGCACCTGACGCGCTTCGCGGAGGCGCTGTGGGTGCGCACGGTCGGCGCGGCGATCTACCGCACGCAGGCCGCGTCGCCGGCGATCGTCGCGGCGTACGCCGACGAGCACGCCGCGATCCTCCGGGCGATCGAGGCGGGCGACGCTGACGGGGAGGCCCGCCTCACGCGGGAGCACATCCTCGCGTCGCCGGTCCCGGCGGACCAGGGCTAGGACACGGAGCCATCGAGGATCTGGAGGGTCTCCAGGTCCGCGTAGAAGTCGAGCGCGTAGTCGCCGCCCTCGCGGCCGATGCCGCTCCAGCCGACGCCGCCGAAGGGGGCGGTCAGGTCGCGCACGAGGAAGCAGTTGACCCAGACCGTGCCGGCGCGGATCGCGCGGCCGACGCGCTCGGCGCGCTCCGCGGACCCGGTGAAGACGATGCCGGAGAGCCCGTAGCGCGTGGAGTTGGCGAGCGCGATCGCCTCCTCCTCGGTGGCGAAGGTCTGGAAGGTCAGCACGGGCCCGAACACCTCGTGCTGGACGATCTCCGACTCGTTCGAGGCCGGGTAGACGAGGGTGGGCTCGTACCAGAGCCCGCCGATCCCCGGCTGGCGGCCGCCGCGGACGATCTCGTCGCCCGCGTCCCGCGCGCGCTCGACGAAGCCGCTCACGCGGGCGAGGTGGTCGGGGTGGATGAGGGGGCTGATCGTGGTCGCCTCGTCGCGCGGGTCGCCGAGGACGTGCGCGTCGACCCGGGCGTGGAAACGCTCGAGGAAGGCGTCGGCCACGGACTCCTCGACCAGGAGTCGCGTGCCCGACAGGCAGACCTGGCCCGCGTCGTCGTACTGCAGCGCGGCCTTCTGGGCGGCGAGGTCGAGGTCGGCGTCGGCGAAGACCACGAGCGGGTTCTTGCCGCCGAGCTCGGCCGTGAAGGGGACGATGCCGTCGGCGGCGGCGCGGCCGATGATGCGCGCCGTGTCGGTGGAGCCCGTGAAGCTGAGCCGGCGCACGCGCGGGTCGGCGGTCAGCGCGGGGCCGACCTCCTCGCCGATGCCCTGCACGAGGTTGAAGACGCCCGGCGGGAGGCCCGCCTCGTCGACGAGGTCGAAGAGCAGCGAGCAGGAGAGCGGCGACCACTCGGCGGGCTTGAGCACCACGGTGCAGCCGGCGGCGAGCGCGGGCGCGGTCTTCCAGGTCGAGAGCATGAAGGGCGCGTTCCACGGGGTGATCACCACCGCGGGGCCGCTCGGGCGGCGCAGGACGCGGTTGACCGTGCCGTTCGACTCCCAGACGCGCTCGGCGTAGGCGACGGTGAGGTCCGCGTAGGCCCGGAAGTTGCGCGCGCCGCGGCCGATCACGCGCGCCTTCAGCGAGCGCTCGAGCATCGCCATGTCGAGGCACTCGACCTCGGCGATGCGCTCGACGTTGGCGTCGATCAGCTCGGCGAGGCGGTGCAGGTAGGCGGCGCGCCCCTCGGGGCCGAGCGCGGCCCAGGCCGGGAAGGCCTCGGCGGCGGCGGCCAGCGCCTGGTCGGCCGTGGCCGCGTCGCCGCGGCTGACCTCGGCCAGGAGCGCGCCGTCGATCGGCGAGCGGTCCTCGAACGTGCGGGCGGAGCCGACGCGGCGGCCCCCGATGTAGTGCTCGGTCGAGACCGAGTGGCCCGCGACGTCGACCCGGGTCATGCCCCGGCCGTGAGGTCGCGGATCGTCTCGAGATCGTCGACGGAGTAGGCGAACGTGAAGCGGTAGCCCCGGCCGACGCGGACGGGCGCGAGGGCGGTGTGCTCCTCGTTGGGGGCCGCGCCGAACGACAGGGTCGCGTCGCCCTCCCAGATCGGCGAGATCGCGCGGTCGAAGCTCTTCGCGCGCACGAGCTCGTGGACCGCGGGGTCGTCGTGGTGGCCCTGCGCGAGGCGCGGGAAGTGGCGGCGGTTGACGAGCGGCGGGGCGTTGTGGACGGGGCCGTCCGCGTTCTCGCCGGTCAGGGTCAGGGTCGCCTCCATCAGCCGGCGGTCGTTGGCCGCGAGCGTGGCCCCGAAGGCGGAGCCCGGGGCGAGCGCCGCGTCGGCGGTCGTGCCGAGGCCGAAGGCGCGCGTCATCCAGACCGAGCCGAGCTTCTTGGGGAAGCCCTGGATCCAGCCGCGCACCAGCGCGAAGTCGCGGTCGACCCAGATGTAGGGGCAGGTCGTGACGACCTCGCCGTCGAGGACGCCCGTCACGACGACGAAGGCCTCCTTGTACTGGCTGCGGGCCGGATCGACGATCTCCGAGCGGTCCGTCGTGCACGACTGCCAGTCGGCGAAGACGACCGCCGCGCGGCCCGGGTCCTCGGCGAACGGCTCGATGCCCTCGGGCAGGACCGCGGCGCAGGCCGCGGGGTCGGCCCAGTAGTCGATCACGATGAAGTCGGCCACGTAGTGCCACGGCGGGCGCGGCACGAGGCCGGCGCGGCCGTCGGGCGAGAGGGGCAGGCTGTAGCCGGTCATGCGTCCTCCAGGGGCGGGAGCTTCTCGCCCCGCGCCTCGCGCTGATGGCGCTCGTAGTCCACGGCGACGTCGTCGAAGCGGAAGTACGAGCGCGGGGGCAGGATGCCCCACGTGTTGGAGCCCCAGGCGTCGTCGGGCCAGGTGCGGGGCGTGTGCGGCAGGCGCAGGATCTCCATGTCGCAGTAGAGCTCGACGAACAGGTTCTCCTCGGGGATGCGCACGTAGGCGCAGAGGTTGCGGGCCAGGTTGTGGCGCACGGGGCCCCAGCCGAGCCAGCGGCCGTGGCGGCCGAGGTGGTCGAGGAAGATCCTGAGCTGGCCCCAGTCGACGATGTCGAAGGCCAGGTGGTGGAAGTGGGCGGGCGCCATCGCCACGATCGCCATCTGGTGGTGCTCGGGGTGGATGTGGAACCAGATGCCGGCGTCGCCGAGGCGGTCGGAGACGTGCATGCCGAGGACGTCGGTGTAGAACGCCGTCATCTCGTCGATGTTCGGCGCGAGCACGTTGACGTGGCCAAGCCGGCGCGGGTGCATCCCGAACGGCGGCTGGGTGCGCCGGCCGATGTCCGGCCAGAGCTCGATCGGGGTGCGCTCGCGGTACGCCACGAGCTGGAGCCCGCTCCCCGACGGGTCGACGAGCCGCAGCGAGCCGTCACCCTCGCGGTCGTAGGGGACGCCGCAGGCGTCGAGGTGCGCCGCGGCCTCCTCGAGCGGGCAGTCCGGGGCGAGCTCCCAGGCCGAGTGGTCGTGGTCCGGCTGGGCGTCGGGGACGAGCTCGAGGCAGTAGTCCTCGCTGTCGCAGCGCAGGAGCGCGCGGCCCGGCTCGTGCGCGACGACCTCGAGGCCGAACTGGACGCTCCAGCGCGCGGTCGCCTCGTCGAGGTCGAGGACGCGCAGGCAGACGTGGTGGAGGTCGTGGAGGCGGATGCCCACGTCAGTCGACCTCGCCGGCCGCGACGCGGCGCTCGGCCTCGTCCTCGGGGATCGCGAGCGCCACATGGAGGGTGTTCGCGGAGGTCTCGGGCTGGTCGCCGGGGCCCGCCAGGTCGACGTCCCAGTCGACGACGGTGTTGCGCAGGGCGGGCAGGCCGTCGATCTCGACCTCCACGACGTCGCCGGGCTCCATCGGGCGGGAGTTGGCCGGGGTGCCGGTCAGGACCACGTCGCCGGGGCAGAGCGTGATCGTGCGGCAGAGGTCGGCGAGCTGGTAGCGGTAGTCCCAGATCAGGTCGTCCTGGTCGCCGGTCTGGACGACGGTCCCGTTGACGCGGGTCGTGAGCCGGAAGCCGCCGTCGGGGGACCACGCGTCGGCCGTGACGAGCGCGGGGCCCATCGGCAGGAAGCCGTCCTGGCCCTTGACGCGCAGCATCGAGCCGCGGTCGGCGTGGCGGAAGTCGTGCAGGCCCACGTCGTTGGCGGGCGCGAAGCCGGCCACGTAGCGGTGGGCGTCCTCGGGCCGGACGCCGTGCATCTCGCGCCCGATCACGACCGCGATCTCGCCCTCGTAGTTGAGGAAGCGGGTGCCGCGGGGGCGGCGCAGCTCGCCGAGGTGCCCGTTGAGGGTGGTCGGCGGCTTCATGAAGTAGGAGGGCTCGGGCGGGGTCTTCGCCTTGTACTCCTCGAGCCGCGAGCGGTAGGTGAGGTGCACGGCGATGATCTTGGTCGGCTCGGCGGGGGCCAGCCAGTGCGCCGTGGCGGGATCGGCCTCGCCGCCCGCGTCGAGGCGGATCGCGCCGTCCGCCAGCTCGCCCCAGGCGGGGGCGCCGTCGTGGAGGATGCGGACGCGCAGCATCAGCGGCGGCCTGTGCGGTGGCGGGGGTGCGCGGTCATCGGTCTCCTCCGGGGCGGGATCGTACGGCGTCCGCGCCCGGGGGGACGGCGGACGGAGCAGTGGATATTGTATCCAATCCGTGCCGCGGCGTCGATCCCGGCCGGGTGCCCGGGCAGGAGAACCCGCGTGACCGCGGAAGCCCGCCCTGATCGGCGTCGCCATGGGGGCGCGCCGTGGTCGACGAGGGGAGACGACCACCATGGGAGCACAGGCCTCCGGGGGTGAGAAGCTCGGATCGGGCAATCTCAGCCTGCTCGACGTCATCGCGCAGTCGATCGGCTTCATCGGGCCGGTCTTCGCCGCCGCGTTCTTCATCCCGACGATCGTCGGCGCATCGCTGAACGGCAAGGGCGCGGGCCTCGCGAGTCCCGTCTCGATCCTGATCACGATGGTCGGCATGTGCGCCGTCGCGTGGATCATCTCGCGCTTCGCCCGCCGCATCCACGCCGCGGGCTCGCTCTACGACTACGTCACCGAGGCCTTCGGGCAGCGCATCGGCTTCGTCGCCGGCTGGGTCTACTACGGCGGGGTGATCGCCCTCACCCTGGCGATCGGCCTCGCGTTTGGCGGCTTCCTGTCGCTGACCCTGCTCAACCACCCCGACTGGTTCCTGGCCGACTGGCCGTGGTGGATCTGGTCGGTCGGGTTCTGGGTGATCGCCGGCGTGATGCTGTTCCGCGGCGTCGCGATCTCGACCCGCGTCCAGCTGGTGCTCGGCCTCGGCTCCTTCATCATCATCCTGGTCTTCTCGATCTGGGTCATCCTCAAGGTCGCCGGCGACACCGGCCTCAGCGGCGCGCCGTTCAACCCGTCCTCGTCAGACCAGGGTTGGAACGGCATCTTCTTCGGCATCCTCTACGCCGCGATCATGTTCATCGGCTTCGAGTCGTCCGCGAACCTCGCGGAGGAGACCTCGAACCCGCGCCGCCACCTGCCGCTCGCGATCTTCGGCTCGGCGATCGCCGTCGGCGTCTTCTACCTGATCGTGACCTACTCCCAGGCCGTCGGCTTCGGGCTCTCGGTCGAGCAGTGGCTGGCCAACTTCCCGCCGCTCTACGCCCTCGCCGCCGACCCGAACTACGGCGGCAGCACCTTCGGCGAGCTGATCCAGTGGCTCGTCGTGATCGACATCGCGGCGGTCGGCCTCGGCACCGCGACCGCCTCGAGCCGCGGCGTCTTCGCCCTGGCCCGCGACGGTCGCCTGCCGTCCTTCCTCGGGAAGATGCACGCCCGCTACAAGACCCCGTACGTGGCCTCGACGATCCTCGCCGTGGCCTCGATCGCCCTGATCGCGATCATCGCCGGCACGAACGGCCTGATGGCCGTCGGGGAGATGGACCCGGGCGAGTGGTTCCCGATGTTCAACTGGCTCGCCACGTTCGGCGGCTTCATGATGGTCGCGATCTACCTCGCGATCTGCGTCGCCGCCTTCAAGGGCATGCCCGGCGAGTCGACCGGCCTGCTCGCCCTGGCCGGCATCATCGGCGGCCTGGTCTCGATCGGCGCGATCTACGGCGTCATCGTCCAGTACGCCGACATCCCGACCTACAACCGCGTCTGGTGGATCGCCGTCCTCTGGCTGGTCGCCGGCGCCGTGGTCATGGCCCTGCTCAACGCGCGGGGCACGTTCAACCGCACCGGCTCCTAGCGCCGTCGCGCGGGACCCCGGGGCCGCGCGCCCCGGGGTCCCGGCCGCGGCCGTCGAGCCGGTACGATGCGCCCGTACCCGACGCGGAGGGGGAGGGATGGCCGTCCAGGTCGAGCCGCAGGTGGACCCCGAGCGCCGGGCCCGGCTGCTCGCGATCGTCGACGAGCTCGGGCCGGCCTTCCGCGAGCGGGCGCCGCACTACGACCGCGCGGCGTCGTTCCCCTTCGAGAACTTCGCCGACCTGCGCGACGCGGGCTTCTACGGCCTCTGCATCCCGACCCGCTACGGCGGGCTCGGCGCCTCGTTCGCCGACTACATGCACATCGGCGCGGCGATCGGCGCCTACTGCCCGGTCACGGCGCTGACCTTCACCATGCACATCCAGACGGTGCTCTGGACGGGCCTCGCCGCCGATGACCTCGACATGCCCGACGACGTGCGGGCCGTGCACGAGGAGCGGCGCAGCGCGCTCTACCGCCGCATCATCGAGGACGGCGCCCTGCAGTCGCAGCCCCTCTCGGAGGGCATCGCGCAGGGCGCGACGCGCGGCTTCGCGACGACCGCGACGCGCGTCGAGGGCGGCTACCGGATCAACGGGCGCAAGATCTTCGCGTCGCTCGCGGGCGCCGCCTCGGACTACAACATCACCTGCGTCGAGACCAGCGAGGACGAGATCCTCTTCCTCGCCGTCTCCGCGGACGACCCGGGCGTCGAGATCGTCGGCGACTGGGACCCGCTCGGGATGCGCGGCACCGTCTCGCGCACGCTGCTCTTCAAGGACGCCTTCGCGCCCGACGACGCCGTGCTCCTGCCGCCCGGGCTCTACAACCAGCTGGCCGAGCGCTGGCCCTACGTCTACATGACGCTGACGCCGGCCTACATGGGCCTCTCGCAGGCGATCATCGACTTCGTGCGCGAGTACATGTCGTCGCAGGCGCCGCCGGGCATCACGAGCCGCCGCGACGTGCCGCAGAAGCAGCAGGGCTGGGCCGAGCTGCAGATCATGCACGAGCGCAGCCGCGCGCTGTTCGACCGCGTCGTGGAGGAGGCGGGCGTCGACCCGACGCCGGAGATGCTGGCCCGCGCGCTCGCGGCCACCTACACCGTGATGGAGACCGCGCCGCAGCTGGCGGCGCTCGCGATCCGGGTCTGCGGCGGGCTGTCCCTGCTCAAGGAGCACCGCCTCGAGCAGCTCTACCGCGACGCGCGCTGCGGCAGCACGATGCTGCCCTGGAGCGCCGAGGTCTGCCTCGACCGGCTCGGCCGGCACGGCATCTTCCCCGACGCCGACGCGTAGCGTGATCCGCGACGTCGACGCGGCCCCGGTCGCCTGGCGCGAGGCGGGGGAGGGGCCGCTGGTCCTGCTCCTGCACGGGCTCGGCATGACGCGCACCGGCTGGGACGCCCAGCTCGAGGCGGTCGCCGAGGTCGGCCGCGCGGTCGCCTGGGACATGCCCGGCTACGGCGCCTCGGAGCCCCTGCCCGACTTCTCGCTGGTCGCGGCCGCGGACGCCGCCGCCGCCCTCGTGGAGCGGCTCGGCGGCCCGGCGCACGTGGTGGGCATGTCGATGGGCGGGATGATCGCCCTCGAGCTCGCGCTGCGCCATCCGGCGGCGGTGCGCTCGCTGGCCCTGGTCAGCACGAGCCCGGCCTTCGGGCTCGACGGCACCGACCCCGACGCCTGGCGGGCGCAGCGGCTGGGGCCGCTCGACGCCGGCGCCCGGGTCGAGGAGTTCGCGGAGCCCGTGCTGCGCGCGCTGATGGCACCCGACGTCGACGACCGGGCGGTGGACGTCGCGGTGGCCTCGATGCTGCGCGTGCCCGTGGCCGGCCTGCGCCAGGCGATCGCCGCGCTGCCCGCCCACGACGTGCGCGACCGGCTCGGGCGGATCGCGGTGCCGACGCTCGTGGTGGTCGGCGCGCTCGACGAGGAGACGCCGCCCGCCTACGCGGAGGCCCTCGCCGCGGGGATCCCGGGCGCGCGGCTCGAGGTCCTCCCCGGCGTCGGCCACTTCACCCCGGTCGAGGCACCGGCGGCCTTGGGCGCGCTCCTGCGCGACCATGTGCGCACCGTGGAGCAGCGCTGATGGAGCACCGCACCCTCGACGTCTTCCGCCGCGCCCTGGCGGCGAGCGGCCTCGTCCCCGGCGAGGTCGTCTGCGTGCTGTCCGAGTCGGCCAGCCGGCCGGCGCTCGTCGAGACGTCGCGCCTCGCCGCCGAGGACCTCGGCGGGCGCGTCGTCGACGTGCGCGTCCCCACGCCCCCGAACCCCGGTCCCGTGGCGATCCGCTCGACGGGGTCGAGCGTGGCCCTGCAGGGCAACCCGGCCGCGGTGGCGGCGCTGCAGGCCGCCGACCTCGTCGTCGACTGCACGGTCGAGGGGCTCCTGCACGCCGCCGAGCTACCCGGCGTCCTCGCCGCGGGCACCCGCGTCCTGATGATCCCCAACGAGCACCCGGAGGCCTTCGAGCGCTGGGCGCCCGACGACGGCGCGCTGCGCCGGCGGGTCGAGGCCGCGCTGGCCCGGCTGCGGGCCGCCGCCGAGCTGCACGTGACCTCCGACGCCGGCACCGACCTGCGCGTCCGGCTCGCGGGCGCCTTCACGGCCGGCTCGTGGGGCGCGACGGACGGCCCGGGCACGGTCGCGCACTGGCCGGGCGGGCTCGTGGTCGCGTTCCCCGCCGCAGGGACCGTCGACGGCACGGTCGTGCTGGCCCCCGGCGACGCCAACCTCACCTTCAAGGAGTACGTGCGCAGCCCCGTGCGGCTGACGATCGCCGACGACCGCGTCACCGCCATCGACGGCGACGGGCTCGACGCCGACCTCCTGCGCTCCTACCTCGCGGCCTTCGACGAGGCGGAGGCCTACGCGGTCAGCCACATCGGCTGGGGCCTCAACGACGCGGCCCGCTGGGACGCCCTCGCGATGGTCGACAAGCGCGAGACGAACGGCATCGAGCTGCGCGCCTTCGCGGGCAACGTGCTCTTCTCGACGGGGGCCAACGAGAACGCCGGGCGCCACACGCGCGGGCACTTCGACTTCCCGCTGCGCGACTGCACGGTCGCCCTCGACGGCGACGTGGTCGTCGAGCGCGGTCGCCTCGTCGGCTAGTCGCCGCCGAGGTCGAACATCGCGTCGAGGTCGTGGCGCGAGTAGGCCCGGAAGGCGGGCAGGGTCTCGGTGCGCACGATCCCCGGCAGCCCGAGGACGCTGGAGG
>JBEGMS010000074.1:0-3623 GCA_041182985.1 Actinomycetota bacterium | reverse complement strand
GTCCTAGCGCTCCTGCTTGCGCTGGCACTCCACGCAGCGGGCGGACGCGGGCAGCGCGGCGAGCCGCTTCGGCGGGATCTCGCCGCCGCAGTCGACGCAGCGTCCGTACGTGCCGGCGTCGATGCGCCCGAGCGCCTCCACGACCTCGTGCAGCGCGGACTCGAGGTCATCGGCCACGCTCTCGTCGAACTCGTGCTCGTAGGTCGCGACGGCGTCGTCCGGGCCGGCGTCGAGCCGGTCCGCGGAGTCGCGGGGCTCCGCGTCGGCGTCGCCCCGCAGGTGGGCGAGGTCGCGCTGGAGACGGTCGCGCTCGTGCTCGAGCGCCGTGCGGGCCGCGGCCGGGTCCATGCCCGAACCATACCGTCGCCGCGCGGGTGGAGCCCCCGCTCCCGGGCTAGTGCAGGGTGATCGCGTCCGAGAGCGGCTCGCGCTCCTCGGTGCGGTCGTCGTCCGTGCGCGCCTCGTCGAGGATCGCCTCGGCGGTGGCGAGGAACGCGCGGTAGCGGGCCTCGATCTCACGGCCGCGCTGCTCCAGCTCCTGCATGTCGCGCCAGACCGCGGCGCGCTGGTGGTGCGCCTCGCCGAGGATCTCGCGGGACTCCTGCTCGGCCTCGCGCACGATCCGCTGGGCCTCCTGGCGCGCCGCCTCCTTCTGGTCGGCGGCGTGCTTCTCGGCGGACACGAGCGTGCGCCGCAGGAGCTCCTCCATGTCGCGGTGGCGCTGCACCTCGGCCTCGAGCGCGTCGATGCGCTCGCGCAGGTCGACGCGCTCCTGCCAGAGATCCTGGTGGGCGTCCGCGAGGCGCTCCAGCAGCTCATCGACCTCGCCCCGGCGGTAGCCGAGGAGCGAGCGCCCGAGGGCGGCGTTGCGGATCTCTGCGGGCACGACGGCCATGGGGCGGCGCCTTCGCCGCCGACGCGCCGAGTCCTGCCTAGCCGGCGATGATGCGCTGCAGGATCCCGGACAGGATCCAGAGGCCGAACACCGCCACCATCGCCGACAGGTCGAGCGGCCCGAGCGGCGGGATGAAGCGCCGCAGCCACATCAGGAGCGGCGCGACGGTGTCGTCCAGGAAGCGGCGCACGGCCATCACGGGCACCGAGTAGCCGAGCGGGATGAACGACTGCAGGGCGTAGGCCACGATCATGATCGTGTAGACGATCGTGAGGCTGCTCACGAACGTCGCGAGGAGCGCGCGGTCGAGCTCGATCACGCGCCCCCCTCCCGCAGCTCGCGCCCGCGATCGCGCGCGGCCGTCGCGGCGGCCTCCACGGCCGCGCCGAGGCCGTGCGCCTCGAGCTGGGCGAGGCCGGCGGCGGTCGTGCCGCCGGGCGAGGTCACGCGCTCGCGCAGCTGCGCCGGCGTCTCCCCCGTCTCGGCCAGGTAGCGGCCGGTGCCCGCGAACGTGTCGACGGCCAGCCGGTGCGCCTCGTCGGGGCCGAAGCCGAGCGCGAGCGCGGCGGCCGCGAACTGCTCGACCACGTAGGCGTAGAGGCCGGGGCCGGAGCCCGAGATCGCCGTCGCCGCGTCGAACATCGACTCGTCCATCGGCACCGCGCTGCCGACCTGCTCGAGCCAGGGCACGAGCCGGCCGACCGCCTCGGCGTCGCCGCAGACGGCGGACACGCCGCCGCGCACCGCGACGGGGATGTTCGGCATGAAGCGGGCGAGCGGCGCGTCCGTGCCGAGCGCGGCGCGGATCCCGGCGAGCTCGACGCCGGCGGCGGCGCTGGCCACGCAGGCCCCGTCGCGCAGGGCCGCGCCCCCCGCGGCGGCCGCCGCGGCGATGTCCTCCGGCTTGACGAGGAGGATCACGAGGTCGGAGGCCGCGGCCACGGCCGCGGGATCCGGGGCCGTGGCGATCCCGTACTGCGCGGCGAGCGCCTCGGCGACGCCCTCGACGCGGTCGGTCGCGATGATCCGCCCGGCGCAGGACGGGTCCGCGGCGGTCCAGCCCTGGACCAGCGCCGACGCCAGGCGGCCGGCGCCGATCAGCCCGAGGGTACCCGTGGACATGCGGTCAGTGTACGGTAGGTCCATGGCCGAGACGCACTCCGGACGCTGCCTCTGCGGCTCCGTGCGCTACCGCGTCACGGGACCCCTGCGCGACGTGATCACCTGCCACTGCGGCGAATGCCGGCGGATGCACGGCGGCGCCGCCCCGTACACGGCCTGCCCCGCCGACCACCTCGAGCTGGTGGCCGACGACGGCCTGACCTGGATCGCGAGCCCCGCCTCCACCACGTCGGCCGAGCGCGCCTTCTGCCGCCACTGCGGCTCCAGCCTGTTCTGGCGGATGCCGGGCCGCGACGCCGTCTCGATCGCCGCGGGCACCGTCGACGAGCCGTCCGGGCTGGCCGCGGCGGAGCACATCTGGTGGGACGCGCGCGCCGACTGGGAGGTCCCGGACGGGCTCCCGACCCGACCCGCGGGCACCTAGCCCGCGATCGTCACGGGCGCGGACTTCGCCGAGAGGGTCTCGACGACCGCCGCCTCCGTCCAGGCGTTGCGCCCGCTGATCACCACCCGCACGATCTGGCCGGCCAGGTTGGCGCGCACCTTCAGCCGCTTGGCGTCGCCGCCCTCGATGGACGTCCAGCCGTCGTCGCCGAGCCGCTCCCACTGGTAGCCGTAGCTCGCCGCGTACGGCCAGGCCCCCGTCGTGGCGGTCAGGGTCGCGCCGACCTGCGCGCGTCCCGTGATGCGCGCCGGTCGCTTGACGGGGGCGCGCAGGCCCTCGATGCCCGGCACCGCGACGGGGGCGACCTGCGGCCCGCCGGCCGCGACCCCGAGCTGCCCGAGCGCGTTTCCGCCCCAGCAGCGCAGGCGGCCCTGCGTGGTCGCGGCGCAGGTGTGGTCGGCGCCGGCCGCGACGAGGGTCGCCTTGACCCCGGGGACGCGCACGGGCGTCGCCGACGCGGCGGTCGTGCCGTTGCCGAGCTGGCCCTGGCCGTTCGCGCCCCAGCACCAGACAGCGCCCGTGCCGTCCACCGTGCAGGCGTGGGCGTGGCCGACCGACAGGTGGTTGGGGTCGGTGCCCTCCGGCAGGGAGACGCGCACCGGCACGCTGCTCGCCGCGGTCGTGCCGTTGCCGAGCTGGCCGGATTCGTTGGCGCCCCAGCACCACACCGCGTCGCCGCCCAGATCGGCCGGCGAGATCGTCGCGCAGGTGAAGCCGCCGCCGGCGCCGATCACGCCGACCGTGTCGCCCTTCGCGGGCAGGCGCAGCTTGACGGGGGTCGAGGAGTCCGCGTTCGCGCCGTTGCCGAGCTGGCCGGACGTGCCCTGCCCCCAGCAGGTGATCGACGAGGCGATGCCCGCGCAGACGTGCAGCTCCCCGACGGCCAGCAGGACCGGCGTCGAGGTCTGGCCGTCGGAGCCGCGGTACTTCGACGTCCCCGGGACGGGCGTCGGACCCGCGATCCCCGCGGTCGCCGTGCCGAGCTGGCCGTGGGTGTTGTCGCCCCAGCAGTAGACGGCGTCGGTCAGCGCGCAGGCCGAGAAGGCCCCCACCCCGACCGTGTCCGAGCTGCCGCCGCCGAGGTCGACCGCGACGGGCTTCGCGCTCGGCGCGCCGGCGGTGCCGCGGCCGAGCTGGCCGTGGTCGTCGTCGCCCCAGCAG
>JBEGMS010000073.1:0-19111 GCA_041182985.1 Actinomycetota bacterium | reverse complement strand
TCAGGGCCGCCGATCGAGCCTGGGAGGGGGGCGTCGCGGCGGATGCCGTGCACCCCGCGGCGAGCCTGCTCAAGCTCGCCGTGGCGGTCGCCGCCGAGGAGGCCATCGCCGACGGATCGCTCGACGCGACCCGTCGGACCACGGTCGCCGAGCTCGGCGCCACGTCGGCTGACCGATCGGTGCGCGATCTCCTCGACCCCGCGCGGGACATCGACGTCGTCGAGATGCTGGCGCTGATGCTCGGCGACCGTGGTCCGACGGGTCGCGTCGAGCGATCCGTCGGCGGTGGCCTCCTCGGCGGCGACCGCCACGGCGAGCTTGAGCAGGCTCGCCGCGGGATGCACGGCATCCGCCGCGACGCCCCCCTCCCAGGCTCGATCGGCGGCCCTGATCCTGATCAGCGCGGACCGGCCGGGCTCGGCGGCGTAGTCGGCGAGCGCCCGCTCGGCGAGGGCGGCGGCGTCCACGTCACAGCTCCTGCCGCACGGCCAGCTGCGCGAACAGGCCGCCGGCCCGGAGCAGCTCCGCCGGCGTGCCCGATTCCGCGATGGCGCCGTCCGCGATGACGAGGACCCGGTCGGCCCGGCGGATCGTCGACAGGCGGTGCGCGATGACGATGCGCGTGGCGGAGGACTCCAGGATCGTGCGCATGACGACGGACTGCGTCGCGTTGTCCAGCGCGCTCGTGGCCTCGTCGAGCAGGAGGATCGCCGGATCCCCGGCGATCGCGGCGGCGACCATCACGCGCTGGCGCTGGCCGCCGCTGAGCCCCGCGCCGCCTTCGCCGACCGGGGTGTCCAGGCCCAGCGGCAGGCGCGTGAGATCGTCGGCGAGCCCCGCGCGCTCGACGATCGCGGCGAGGGCGGCGTCGTCGAACCGGCGGGGACCGCAGATGCAGTCACGGATCGTCTCGCCGAGCGGGTGGGAGGCCTGCAGCACGCTGCCCATCTGCCTGCGCACCGCGGCGACGTCGAGGGTGGCGAGGTCCGCTCCGTCGTAGGTCACCATGCCCGACCAGGGCTCCTCGAAGCCGAGCAGCAGGCGGATCAGGGTAGACTTCCCGCCTCCGGACGGTCCGACGAGGGCGACGAACTCCCCGGGCTCGACGGCGAACGACACGCCGGAGAGCAGCGGCGTGCGATCGCGGCGGTAGCCGAACCGCACGTCGTGGAAGGCGACCGCGCCCCTGAGCGCCGGAGGGGGCGTCCGGCCGAGCTCGGTCGGGCCCGTGATGACCGGCTCGGCGCGCGCGAGCTGCGGGCCGTACTCGGAGAGGTACAGGAGGTTGCTCGTGAGCGCGATCATGGCGATCGTCACCTGCGCGAGGGCGGCGTACATGGCGAGGAACGTCCCGGGCGCGCTCGCCGAGCCGGGGCTGAGCGCGCCGTCGGGGAAGAGCGCGACGGACACGATGAACGCGGCCAGCACGGCGGTGGGGGCGGCGATCTCGATGGGGGCGCCGAGCGACACCGACTGCAGCCGGGCGCGCATCGCCTGCGTGCTCGCCGTCTGCGCGCGGGCCCAGCGCGCGAGTGCGCGATCCTCGGCGGCGCCCGCCCGCCAGGACACGATGTTCGCGAGGATCGACAGGAGCAGCGCATCGGTCTCGCTGCGGCGCTCGAGGAGCGGCACCAGCAGCGTGCGACCGTGGACGTGGACGGCGACGGAGGCGGCGAGCACGACGGCGACGGTGCCGGCGGCGACCAGGGCGGAGGCGGCATCGGCCGCGACCAGGTAGCCGATGCTGACGAGGCCGAAGACGGAGGTCAGCATGAGGGAGACGACGGCGTCGTCGATCCACCTGCGCGCCGTGTCGACGGCCAGCGTGCGGCCGGCGATGTCGCCCACGCTGCGGGCTCCGAAGAATCCCGCCTTCAACCGCAGCATCCGCGCCGTGACGCCCGCCCCCAGTATGAGGTCCATGCGATCGAGGATGCGCACCACGAGCCGCCCGCGCTGCAGCGCGAGGAGCGCCAGCCCGATGCTCGCGAGGGCGAAGGTGCCCAGCATGACGAGCAGCAGATCCAGGCGCCCCAGCGGCAGGGCCGTTCCGAACACCGCCCCCGTCGTGAGCGGCAGCACCAGCGACCCGAGGCCGGTGACGACGGCGAGGATGAGCAGCTCCCGGAGCGCGGACCGCTGGCGGCGCAGGGACCACCTGACCAGCGACCACCAGTGGGCCGTCTCGGGCAGGTCGACGGCGAAGGCGACCGCCTCCGGCTCCAGCCCCTCGGCCTCGCTCCGCCGGAGGGGGCGCATGGCTCGGGTCCCGCCGTCGACGATCAGCGATCGCCGGGCGTCCGGGACGATCACGGCCGGCGCGTGGCCCCGGCGGACGAGCAGCGGCACGGGGATGGTCTCGAACCAGCGCCCCGTGAGCCGCACGCGCCAGCTCATCCACCCGGAGGCGGCGCCGGTGCCCTCCTCGAGGGTGAGCGCGCCGGCGTCGATCGGGTCGACCGCAGGGTGGCCCAGCGCCCCGCCCACGACCGCGAGCGCATCCGCGGTCGGTTCCGCGCGCACGGGCGCCTCGAGGGCCGTTGCCCCGTGGGGCGCGGTCAGGCTGGAAACGACCTCGGCGAGGGGGTCGGGCGGCACGGGCCGCTCCGTCGGCGTCGGGACGTCGGGGCTAGCCACTGGCCAGCTCCGCGAAGCGCCCGCCGAGCCGCAGCTCGTCGAACGAGCCCTGCTCCACGATCATCCCGCGCTCCATGACGATGATGCGATCGGCGTCGCGCACGCTGCTCAGCCGGTGCGCGACCACGAGGCACGTGCAGCCCCGGTCCCGCAGGGTCCGGATCATCTCGAACTCCGTGATCGGGTCCAGCGCGCTGGTCGCCTCATCGAGGATCAGCAGGCCGGGATCGCGGACGAGCGCGCGGGCGATCGCCAGCCGCTGCAGCTCGCCGCCGCTGAAGCCGTGCCCCGTCGACGTGATGCGCTCCTCGAGCCCGTCGGCACGTTCCTCGACCACGTCGAGGACGCGGGCGTCGACGAGCGCGCGCCGGATCGCCTCCGCCGGCACCGTCGGGTCGAACATGGTGATGTTCTCGGCGATCGTCCCCGGCATCAGCACGGGGTGCTGGGGCACGTAGCCCACGCGCAGCGCGCGCTCGCGGCGCGCCAGGTCGAGGCGGGGGCTTCCGTCGAGGAGGACGGAGCCCCCCCACGGCTGCAGCTCGCCGATCGCAAGTCGCGAAAGGGTGGACTTGCCGCTGCCGCTGGCCCCCACCACGGCGAGCCACGAGCCGGCAGGGACGTGCAGGGCCAGGTCCGACAGCAAGGGCGGCTCGGCGGCCTCGTAGCCGAAGGTCACGTCGCGCAGCTCGAGCTCGAGCGGCCCGTCCGTGCGCACGCGCCCGGTGCCCGTCGAGGTGGCCTCCGGGTCGAGGTCGAGGACCGCCACGGCGTCGGCCTGGCGCTGGATGCTGCCGACCCACTCGACCAGGGTGCCGATGGTGACGAGCTGCCGCGTCAGCACGAAGACGGCGAGCAGCAGGGTCTGCGCCGCGGCCAGCGTGCCGAGCGACAGGTCACCGGCGAAGACGAGCAACGAGCCCACGGCGAGGGTCAGTCCGAGTCCGAACGTGTACGTGAGCGTGGGGACCAGGCCGACGCGCTGGCTGTCCATCGCGAGCTCCGACCACGCGTCGATGGCCTCCGATCGGCGCTGGCTCCAGCGGTCGAAGATCCACGGCTCCCAGCCCGCGGCCTTGATCGTCTCGATGGAGGCGACGGTGTGGGTGGTGCCGGCCGTGAGCTCGATCAGCGTCGCGTCGGCGCGCGACTGCAGGATCCGCCGCCGCCGGAGCAGCACGGAGCTGGCGAGCACGGAGCAGGCCACGGTCGCCAGTCCCGCGAGCGCCAGCACCCAGTTCAGGGTGACCACGACGATCGTGTAGACCGCGATGGTGACGATGTTGGCCAGGGCCATCGGCACGAACAGCCCGCTCAGCAGCGAGTAGTACTGCAGCGCCCCGACGCGGGCGGTGAGATCCCCGGTGCCCCACCGCTCGATCGTCGGCACCGGGAGCCGGAGGATCTGCCACGCAAGGCGGGTCGACGCCGTCGCGCCGATCCGGACGGAGAGCCGCGCGAGGGTCCGGTACTGCAGGAGCGTGGCCGTGGCGATCAGCAGGGCGGCCGCCACCATGCCGATCACCACCGGCGTGCTCCACTGCCGGTTGCCGGAGACGAGGTACTGGTCGACGAAGGCCCGCTCGAGGAGCGGGACGACGACGCTCGGCACCGTCGCGAGCGCGGCGGCCAGGGCGACGTAGGCGTACGCCCTCGGGCTCTGCGAGACGAGCGTTCGAATCAGCGCCAGTGGGCGCCCGGTGCTCGGCTGCTCGGTCACTTCATGATCTGCTCGAGCGGGCTGCCGTCGGACAGCACGACCGAGACGGATGCGAGGTTGCCGGTCGGCACCTGCGCGTCCGGACCCCGGCCGGTGGTCCAGGCGTACCCGGACGGGGTGGCGGCGTCGGGGTCGAGGGCCACGGCGACCTCGACGACCGGACCGGCGGCGGTGACGAACCCGGGCAGCTGGTCGTTGCCGCCGACGAGCAGCTGGATGCGCTCGGCGGTCGCGGGCAGCTGGCCGACGGATCGGACGGTGCCTGAGATGTAGCCGTACTGGGCCTCGGGGAAGGACGACACCGCGACCAGTGCAGGCATCCCCACGCGGACCTTCCCGCCCTCCGCAGCCGGCAGGAAGCCGACGGCGATGTCCGTGGTCACCGGATCGATGATGACCAGGGGCGTCCCGGGCTGCGTGATGCCGCCTCGTCGGGCCACGACGCTGACGACGATGCCGGCGACGGACGCGCGGATCTGCTCGTTCGCGCCGGCCTCCGTCTGCACGTCGGCGACCGGCTGTCCCTCCTCGACCGCATCGCCGGGGCTCACGAGGATCTGCGTGACGCTGCCGGCGATCGAGGTGCCCTCGTCGACGAAGCCGTTGGCGGGCACGATCATGCCCTTCCCGGAGACGGTCTCGGGCGCGCGTCCCAGAACGGCCCACAGGACCCCCGCGAGGACGAGCAGGGCCACGGCGGCCAGCATCGCCCAGCCGCGGCGGTCGGTGACGGGGAGCCGCGCGGCGACCGCGTCGGCGGGGTGGGTCTTCTCCTGCTCCGTTACGGACACGCCGTGATTGTGGCAGAGGGCGGATTTCCGCCGACCGCACCGCCGGTCGGGTCCGGGCGTGCGCTACGCTGGGCGACCTGCGGACCGCCGGTCGGGCCTCCTGCGCGCGGCCCACACGGCGCAGCCCCGAGTCGCGGGCTCGGACGAGAGAGGGGAGGTCAGCATGTGCGGGATCGCCGGCGTCCTCGGGGACCCCGAGCGCACGTCGCCGCTGATCGCGCGCATGCTGCAGGCCGTCGAGCACCGCGGGCCCGACGCCACGGGCTCGTTCGTCGGCCCCGGCCTCGCGTTCGGCGCGACCCGCCTGGCGATCATCGACCGCGAGGGCGGCCAGCAGCCGATGTGGGCGCCGGACGGCGACCTCGGCATCGTCCACAACGGCGAGATCTACAACGCCGACGAGCTGCGCGAGGGCCTGCTGCTCCGGGGTGTGCCGATGCGCACCCGCTGCGACACCGAGACGATCCTGCGGCTCTACGCGGCTGGCGGCCATGCGGACCTCCCGGAGATGCTGCGGTCCCTGCGCGGGATGTTCGCGCTGGCCATCTACGACGGTCCGCGCGACCGCCTGGTGCTCGCGCGGGACCCGTTCGGCATCAAGCCGCTCCACTACCGGCTGTCCCCGGACGCTGAACCGCGACGCCCTGGTCAGCTACCTGTCCCTCCAGCACAACCCGCTGCCCGAGACGTTCTTCGCGGGCATCCACCGCCTGCCGGCCGGGTCCTTCGCCACGGTCGACCTCGGCTCGGGCCGCATGGAGATCCAGCGCTACTGGACCTACGCGTTCGACGACGCCGCAGCGGAGGGCGAGGAGGCGCTGGCGGCGCGGATCCGCGCCGCCATGGAGGAGTCGGTCACCCGGCATCTGGTCAGCGACGTGCCGGTCGGCGCGTTCCTCAGCGGCGGCGTCGACAGCGCCATCGTCGCCACCCTCGCGCAGGAGCGGCTGCGGGCCGCGGGCCGCGGGCCGCTGAGGACCTTCACGATCGGATTCGAGGAGGTCGACGAGTTCGACGAGGCGCGCGAGGTGGCGGAGCGGATCGGCTCGGACCACCACGAGATCACGATGACGGCGGACGACTTCGTCGGCGCGCTGCCCGACATCGCCTGGCACTTCGACGAGCCCGTCGGCGACCCGTCGGCGTTTCCGATCTTCCTCCTATCCCGCGCCGCCCGCGAGCACGTGTCCGTCGTCCTGTCGGGCGAGGGCGCGGACGAGCTGTTCGGCGGCTACCGCATCTACCTCGAGCCCTTCGCGGTCGACCGCGTGCGGCGCCTGCCGCGGCCCGTGCGGGCGCTGGCCGCATGGCTGGGGCGATCGGGACTCACCATCCGCGGGGTCAACTACCTGCGCCGGTGCTCGACCGCCCTCGAGGATCGCTACTTCGGCGGCGGCGACCTGACGTTCACCCCGGACGAGGTCCGGCGGCTGCTCGGGTCGGCGACCGTCGAACCGCACGTCCGGCCCGGCCGCGACCTCGAGCTGACCACGCCGGGGTTCACGGCCCTGCCCGAGTCGCGCCGCATGCAGCTGATCGACCTCCACACGTGGCTCCCGGACGACATCCTGGCGAAGGCCGATCGGATGTCGATGGCGAGCTCGCTCGAGCTGCGGGTCCCCTTCCTGGACCTCGACGTGGCACGCGTCAGCGCCCGCGTCCCGGACTCGCTCAAGTACCGCGACGGCACCACGAAGTGGATCCTGCGGCGTGCGTTCCGCGGACTGCTGCCCGCGTCGACGGAGCGACGACGGAAGCTCGGATTCCCGACGCCGCTGCGCCAGTGGATCACGCGGGATCCGGAAGCGTTCCTCGCGCCCATCCGGCGGAGCGCGCGCCTCGCCGAGATCGTGGACATGGCGTACGTCGAGGAGCTCGCGGCGCGCCACGCCGCGGGGCGGATGGACGCGTCGCGACGCATCCTGCTCCTGCTCATGCTCGCCGGCTGGCTCGACGCCTTCATGGACGGCGATCCCATTGTGCCGCCCTCGCGGCGATCGACGCCTGTGGTGCCGGTCCCCGCCGCCGCGTCACTGGACCTGCGCACCGACTACCTGCGCACCGCGCCGTCGCTGACCGACGAGCGGTCCGAGGATCCCCGGCCGGGGGTCGTCAACAACTTCGCGAGTCGTGCCGTGGGCACCAGACCACGGTGGATCGTCCAGCACTACACCTACGTCGACTACGACGCGAGCCTGCAGCTCTTCCTGGCCGACGGGGGCAACTCCGCGCACTACCTGCTGCCCGCGGACGCGCCCTTCGTGCAGCTGGTCGTCGGCCCCGAGCACCAGGCGCATCAGGCAGGTGCCGGCGCGCTCCTGCCGTCGAGCGCACTGAATCCCTACGTCGGGGGCGCTGGCCTGACCGAGGGCATGAACAGCTGGTCCTATGGGCTCGAGAACGTGAACGACGCCGTGACGCCCTATCCCGAGGACCAGATTCGCCGCAACATCCAGGTCCTGGACTCCCTCGTCCGGGACTCCGAGGGGATGGATCCGCGCTTCGTCATCGCGCACTCGGACTGGGCCCCCGGCCGGAACATCGACCCGGGTCCCTACTTCCCCTGGCACGTCCTCGCCAAGGCGAGCGAGCTCTACCCGGACGTCACGTCCCACGACTTCGGCGTCTACTCGTTCATCCCCCGCTCAGCCGCTCCCCGGGTCGTCGTGTCTGCGCTCCGGGACAGCGATCCTGCGGAGATCATCCGCGTGCAGGAGGGGCTGCGAGGACTCGGGTACGCGGTCCCCGTCACCGGGGTCCTCGACGAGACCACCCTCGACGGGATCTTCTCCTTCAAGATCCACTTCCAGAACCGGGTCGTGATCGCAGAGCAGGAGCAGTGCTGGCTCGACATCGTCCGCGGTGTCGATACGCGCCGGAACCGGGAGATCATCGCCCAGTGGACAACCGACGATCAGCTCGTGCTCGAGGACGTCCTCCGCCAGTACGCGTGACGACGGCGCGCCTGGGAGAGCGCATCCGGGTCAGGACCGTGCGGGATCGGTGCGCGGGAGGAGCGCATCGAGCGGTCGGGCCGCCTCGTCGCCGCGGCCGCGAATGCCGCATCGACCCTGACGCGGCAGGGCACGGCCTTCGCGGCGGGTGCGAGGGTCGAGGCCGCGTTTACCATCCGCGTGCGTCAGACCTCCTGCTCCGACGAGCCACCGCTGATGCGGCGTCGGGCGATCCACCCCGCTGACGATGGGTCGGGGATTCGATAGCGTGACGCTCGTCTCCCCGGTCGCCCCGTCCACGTCCGACCCGCGCGCACTCGTGAACCCCGCACCGCTCATCGCGCTCCTCGTCCTGCTCATCCTGCTCGTCGTCCCATCGATGAGCAGTGCGGCGTCGCGTGTCATCCTCCTCGACACCGGCATCGCGCTCGACCACCCCGAGCTCGCGGACCGCATCAACCGCGATGAGGCGCTCACCCTGATCGACGACGGGCGGGGCATCCGCGACTGCCACGGCCACGGAACCGCGGTCGCCAGCATCATCGCCGGTCGGCGCATCGGCCTCGCACCCGAGGCGACGCTCACGCCGATCCGCATCCTCGACTGCGACAAGCGGGCCACCCCAGAGCGCGTCGTGCGGGCGCTGTGGCACATCCTCGACCAGCGCCGGACAGGCGCGTGGCCCGAGCCGACCATCATCAACGCATCCTTCGCCCTCCCGCACGACCCGCGCATCGATGCCCTCGTCGACCGGCTCGCCGGGTTGGGCGTCCCCACCGTCGCGAGCGCCGGCAACGCCGGCACCGGCGCGTGCGCCTACTCGCCCGCCGGCTCGCGGACCAGCATCACCATCGGCGCCTACGAGACCACCCGGCGCCCGTACTGGTCGAGCAACACCGGGCCCTGCGTCGACGTCTACGCGCCGGCGCACCGTCTCGGAGCGACACCCCCGACCGGATACAAGCGCCGCACCGGGACCAGCATCAGCGCGGCGATCGCCACCGGCATCATCGCCCGCGCCAACCCGGCGCGCCTGACGCCCGGGGAGGTGCGGCGCATCCTCCGCGCGCTCAGCGTGCGCGAGGCGTGGGGCGAGCGCCTCGTCCTCAGGAAGTCGGGATCCGCGGCGTAGCCCGTGGGCTGTGCGGCACCGCGCCTTCGGTATGCTCGCCCAATGCGCACCGGCGTCGTCTTCCCCCAGACCGAGATCGGCCCGCGGCCGGCTGACATCCGCCGCTACGTGGAGACGGCGGAGCGGCTCGGCTTCGGGCACCTGATCGTCTTCGACCACGTGGTCGGGGCCGACCCCGAGGTGCACGCGCCGTGGACGGGGTGGTACGACGTCGACACCGACTTCCACGAGCCGTTCGTCCTGTTCGGGTTCCTCGCCGCGATCACGCGGATGGAGCTCGTGACGGCGATCATCATCCTGCCGCAGCGCCAGACCGCGCTCGTGGCCAAGCAGGCGGCCGAGGTCGACCTGCTCACCGAGGGCCGCTTCCGCCTCGGCGTCGCCGTCGGCTGGAACGCCGTGGAGTACGAGGCGCTCGGGCAGGAGTTCACGAAGCGCGGCCGGCGGATCGACGAGCAGATCCCGCTCCTGCGGCGCCTGTGGACCGAGCGCTCCGTGACCTTCGAGGGCGACTTCGACCGCATCCCGGGCGCCGGCATCTCGCCGCTGCCGGTCCAGCGGCCGATCCCGATCTGGCTCGGCGGCTACACGCCGCCGGCGTTCCGCCGCACCGGGCGCGTCGGCGACGGCTGGTTCCCCGGGGTGCAGCCGGGCCCCGAGCTCGACGCGGCGCTCGAGATGATCGCCCGCTCCGCCGAGGAGGCGGGCCGCGACCCGGCGACGATCGGGATGGAGGGGCGCCTCAACTGGCGGCCCGACATCACCGCGGGCGAGATCCAGGCGATCGCCGGGGCGTGGCGGGATGCGGGGGCGACCCACATCTCGATGGACACGATGGGCCAGGGCCTGACGTCGCTCGACGGGCACCTCGAGGCGCTCGCGCAGGTCGCGGACGCGCTCGGCCTCGCGGCCGGCTGAGGCCCCGCTCAGGCGCCGTCGAAGACGACGACCTGGCGCGCCGCCTCCGACGAGCGGATGCGGTCGAAGGCGAGGTTGATGTCGTCGAGCGCGATCCGCTCGATCATCTGGTCGAGCATCAGGTCGCCGGACTCGAGCCAGCCGACGATCCGCGGCCAGTCGCGCTGCGGCACGAACGTGCCGTACCAGGAGGCGGCGATCGAGCGTTCCTCGACGATCATCGGCATCGTCGCGATCTCGGTCAGCTCGTGGGCCTCGACCATCCCGATCAGGGTGGTGCGGCCGCCGCGCCCGGTCATCCGGAGCGCCTGGTCGATGGTGGGGATCAGCCCGAGCGCCTCGAAGGCGTGGTCGACCCCGCCGGTCAGCTCGCGCACGGCCTCGACCGGGTCGACCGCGGAGGCGTCCACGACGTCCGTGGCGCCGAGCTCTTGAGCGAGGGCCAGCTTCGAGGCCTGCGTGTCCACGGCGATGATGCGACTCGCGCCGGCGATGCGGGCGCCCTGCACGGCGCTCAGTCCGACGCCGCCGCAGCCGACCACGGCGACGGTGTCGCCCGGCTGCACCTTGGCGGTGTTGAGCGCGGCCCCGACGCCGGTGGTGACGGCGCAGCCGATCAGCGCGAGGTGCTCCCAGGGCAGGTCCGTCTCCACCTTGATCGCGGCCACCTCGGGCACCACGACGTACTCGGAGAAGGTCGAGCAGGAGTAGTGGTGCACCGTCTGGCCCTGCAGCGAGTAGCGGCTCGTGCCGTCGACCATGAAGCCAGACTCGTAGCCACCCTGCTCCGTGCAGAGCGCGGGCCGCTCGCGCCGGCACATGCGGCACTCGCCGCACGGCGCGACCCAGGCCAGGACGACGCGGTCGCCGACCTTGACGGATGCGACGCCGGGTCCGACCGCCTCGACGGTGCCGGCGCCCTCGTGGCCCAGCATGGAGGGGAGGGGCAGCCGGTCGGTCCAGTCGATCGAGTGGAGGTCGGAGCGGCAGACGCCGCTCGCGCCGAGGCGCACCAGCACCTCGCCGGGCTCCGGGTCGGCGACCTCGAGGTCGCCGCGGATCACGAGGGGGGCGTCGTAGGCCTCGAGGATGGCTGCCCGGCAGGTGCGCACGGGGCGATCATCGCACAGGCCGCGCCCGCGGTCCCGTGCGTGGGGAGTCCCGGGCGTCGGTGCGTCAGAGCAGGGGTTCGGAGGCCTGCCCGCGCGCGATCCGCTCGAGCGTCCCCGCACGCTGCTCGGCGAGGTACTCGTCGTCGGCCAGCTCGACCATCCGGGCGAGCCGGTAGCGCGAGACGCGCGGTGAGGCGGCCCCGGCCTCGACCAGGGCGGCGAGCCGGGCGGGCTCGCCGAGGCGGTAGCCGCGGTGGTCGGCGTGCATGCACTCGAAGTCGCGCTCGGAGAGCGGCGCGAGCGCGATCGCCCCGGCATCCGCGGCGGCGCGCACGAGCTCGCTGCCGCGCGCCGTGCGCTCGAAGATGACGTTGACGCCGGGAGCCTCGTCGTGCAGGGGCGTGCCGTCGTCCGCGAGGAGCCAGCCATCGGGCACCGACACGTCGGCGAGCTCGCCGAGCTGGTCGGGGCAGACCTTGCAGCGCCACGGGGCGTCGTAGGTCCAGCGGGTCTCGGTCTCGTCGAGGTAGGCCTCGCGGTAGGTCAGCTCGGTGCGGGCGCCGGCCGCGTCCTCGAGGACCGTGGGCCCGGGCCAGCCCATCCCGCGGTAGCGCATCAGGGTGAGGGCGTCGGGGTCGACGCCGGTCGCCTCGGCCATGTCCCGCGGCATCCGCGCGCTCGCCGTGGTCCCGCAGAAGATGGTCAGGAGGTAGGCCACCTGGGCGTCGACACGGGGGTCGCGCCGGGCGAGGTTGCGGATCGCATTGAGGTCGCAGGGCTTGGCGATCACGGCGATCCGCAGGCCCTCATCGAGCAGGTCGAGGAGGGGCAGGAGCGGGGCCACCGGCCCGTACCGGGATTGCGCGCCCGCGACCACCTCCGCCGGCGTGCGCGACACCTGCGGCACCGACAGCACCGGGTCCGCGTCGTCGGCGCGCACGTGGAGGACGACGTCGACCCGCCCCGACTCGAGCAGGAACACGGCGAGCGCCGTGAGGACGCCGCCCGCAGCGGCGCGGTGGCGGATGGCCGGATCGGTGGCCCAGCCGCGGTGCATCGCCCGTCGTGGTCCCCAGATGGGATCGAGGACCGTACCCGGATCCAGCGCGGTGGGGTCGGGTCCCGCGATCTCGGCGCCGGGGCAGAGCCCGACGAGCTCCGGGGCCCCGTCAGGGGGCAGGACGGGGCGCAGGTGGCCGTTCGGCGCGAGGCGCATCTCGATCCGGGAATCGGCGGCCGCGCACAGCCCGCAGCTCGAGCACAGGCCACCGGCAACCACCTCGGCGAGGCTCGCCGGATGTCGTGCGCCGGGCATGGGATGCGCCGAGTCGCGCGCTACGGCGTCGGAATCCCGTCGATCAGGGCGGCGGCCGCGTCGATGACTGCGGCCTGATGGGCCTGCAGGTCCTGGTAGCCGAGGATGTCGCCCGTCTCGTAGAGCATCGACCCGCGTGCCTCCGTCTCGATGCCGCTCAGCTCCTCCATCACCGCGAGGCCGCAGAAGGGCACCAGCACCTCGGAGTAGCCGCCCTCGTGGGTGAGGGCGAGGCGGCCGCCGCAGATGGACGCCGCGGCGTCCAGCATCTGGCGCGTCAGGCGGCCGTAGCCGCGCGGAGTCACCATCTGCCGGCCGAGCGGGTCCCAGGCGGAGGCATCGAAGCCGGACGCGATGATGATGAACTCGGGCTGGAAGCGCTCGAGCGCGGGCACCACGACGCGCCGGAAGGCCTCCTCGTAGGCGCCGTTCCCGGAGCCAGGGGGCAGCGGCACGTTGAGGCTCGTGCCGACGCCGTCGCCGATTCCCGTCTCCGTCAGGAGCCCCGAGTCGGCCGGGAAATTGTTGTCCTGGTGCAGCGAGATCGTCAGCACGCGCGGGTCGTCGTAGAAGGCGGCCTGCGTGCCGTTGCCGTGGTGGACGTCCCAGTCGACGATCGCGACGCGACTCAGCCCGCGCGCGGCCAGCAGGTGGTGCGCGGCGATCGCGGCGTTGCCGAAGATGCAGAAGCCCATCCCGGAGTCGGCGAGCGCGTGGTGGCCCGGCGGGCGGGTCAGCGCGTAGCCGTTGGCCACGGTGCCGTCCATGATCGCGTCGCACATCGTGATCGTGCCGCCCGCGGCGAGCAGCGCGACCTCGTAGGAGCCCTTCCCGAAGGGCACGCCCTCGCCGACGTTCATGTCGGCGTCGCCGCCGTGCATCGCCGACATCGCGGCGATCCGCTCGACGTACTCGGGGGTGTGGAAGCGGCAGACCTCCTCGACCGTGGCCGGACGCGGGGTCAGGACGACCAGCTGGTCGAGCAGCCCGGTGACGTCGAGGAGGTTGCGGAAGCGGCGCTTGCCGTCCGCGTTCTCGCTGTGGCGCACGTCCGGCTCGTTCCAGGCGGACGCGTCCGCGTGGTAGGGGCCCGTGCCGCGGCCGGTGTTGTGCCAGGCGTAGCGCTCATGCCAGAGGAACCCGGTTGCCATCTGCGTCTCTCCTCCCGGCGCGCGGGGCGCCGCATCCGTGTCCGCGTTCCCGGCCTGCGGCCGGGGGCGTCTGTACCGGGGGACACTACCGGCCCCGGGGCCCGCGTCAATCGAGAGCCGCGCGCGGCGCGGCGCCTCTGCACCCGTTCAGCGCGCGTCGACGCGCTCGGGCCGGCGGATCTGCTCCGCCGCCTCGAGCACGAGCGGGTCCAGGCTCGCACCGCCCTGGTCGATCAGCTCGAACAGCTGGGCCCGCATGCGCGGCTCCCAGAACTTGTTGATGTGCGTGGCCACCCCCGGGGCGCGCTCGGCCTCGGGCATCGAGTGGAAGAACGTGGCGATCTGGTTCGCCATCCGGACCAGGGTCTCAGTCGCCATGGATCGGCTCCCGCTCGATGATGCGGCGGCTCAGCTCGGCGTGCTCCGAGTACTCCTCCTGCCACTCCGAGCGGTGCGCGGCGCGCGCGACCTGGACGGCCGTGACCTTGTACTCGGGGCAGTTCGTGGCCCAGTCGGAGAAGTCCGTGGTGATCACGTTGGCCTGCGTGTCGGGGTGGTGGAAGGTCGTGTAGACGACGCCCGGGGAGACGCGATCGGTGAGCGTCGCCTTGAGCGTGGTCTCGCCGGCGCGGCTCGTGAGGGTGACGAGGTCGCCCTCCTCGATGCCGCGCTGCTCCGCGTCGTGCGGGTGGATCTCGAGGATGTCCTGCTCGTGCCAGATCACGTTCGCGGTGCGCCGCGTCTGGGCGCCGACGTTGTACTGGGAGAGGATCCGGCCGGTGGTGAGGAGCAGCGGGAAGCGCGGCCCGGTGCGCTCGTCGGTGGCCACGTACTCCGTGCGGATGAAGCGGCCCTTGCCGCGCACGAACTGGTCGATGTGCATGACCGGCGTGCCGAGCGGGGCCTTCTCGTTGCAGGGCCACTGCACGGAGCCGACCTCGTCGAGCAGGTCGTACGAGACGCCCGTGAAGGTCGGGGTGGTGCGGGCGATCTCGTCCATGATCTCGGTCGGGTGGGCGTAGCTCCAGTCGAGCCCCATCGCCTGCGCGAGGCGCTGGGTGACCTCCCAGTCGGCGAGGCCGTTGCGCGGCGCGATCACCTCGCGCACGCGGTTGATGCGGCGCTCGGCGTTCGTGAAGGTGCCGTCCTTCTCGAGGAAGGTCGAGCCGGGCAGGAAGACGTGCGCGTAGTTGGCCGTCTCGTTGAGGAACAGGTCGTGGACGACGACGCAGTCCATCGCGGCGAGGCCCGCCTGCACGTGGTGCGTGTTGGGGTCCGACTGGAGGATGTCCTCGCCCTGGATGTAGATGCCCTTGAAGGTGCCCTCGACGGCCGCGTCGAGCATGTTGGGGATGCGCAGGCCGGGCTCCGACGAGATCGGGACGCCCCAGATCTCCTCGTAGACGTCGCGCACCTCGTCGCCCGAGACGTGGCGGTAGCCGGGCAGCTCGTGCGGGAAGGAGCCCATGTCGCAGGCGCCCTGCACGTTGTTCTGGCCGCGCAGCGGGTTGACGCCGACGCCGGGCCGGCCGATGTTGCCGGTCAGCAT
Source organism: Actinomycetota bacterium (assembly GCA_041182985.1). GTDB lineage: Bacteria > Actinomycetota > Thermoleophilia > Gaiellales > F1-60-MAGs149 > F1-60-MAGs149. The sequence goes on along the minus strand of JBEGMS010000073.1, from coordinate 3,832 downwards.
CGCGAGGTTCGCGATCGCCATCACGGTGGTCGAGCCCTGCGAGTGCTCGGTCACGCCGAGGCCGTAGTAGATCGCCCCGTTGCCGCCGGTCGCGTAGAGGCGGGCGGCGCCGCGGATCAGGTCGGCGTCGACGCCCGTGACGGACTCGAGGGCCTCGGGCGAATGGCGCAGGTCGGAGACGAAGTCGACGTAGTCCTGGAACTCGTCCCAGTCGCAGCGCTCGCGGATGAAGGCCTCGTCGTAGAGGCCCTCCATCACGATCACGTGCGCGAGGGCGGTGATCACGGCGACGTTGGTGCCCGGGGTCAGCGGCAGGTGGTAGTCGGCCTCGATGTGGGCGCTGCGCACGATGTCGGTGCGGCGGGGGTCGACCACGATCAGCCGGGCGCCCTTCCGCAGGCGCTTCTTGAGGCGCGAGGCGAAGACGGGGTGGCCGTCGGTCGGGTTGGCGCCGATCACGATCACGACGTCGGTGTGCTCGACCGAGTCGAAGTCCTGGGTGCCGGCGCTCGTGCCGTACGTCTGGCCGAGGCCGTAGCCCGTCGGCGAGTGGCAGACGCGGGCGCAGGTGTCGACGTTGTTGTTGCGGAAGCCCTGGCGGATCAGCTTCTGGACGAGGTAGGTCTCCTCGTTGGTGCAGCGCGACGAGGTGATGCCGCCGATCGAGGCGACGCCGTGCTGGGCCTGAATCGCCGTGAAGCGCTCGGCGACGTGGGCGAAGGCCTCGTCCCAGCTGACCTCGCGCCACGGGTCGGTGACCTTGTCGCGGACCATCGGGTTGAGGATGCGGTCGGGGTGGGAGGCGTAGCCGAAGGCGAAGCGGCCCTTGACACAGGAGTGACCGCGGTTGGCCTTGCCGTCCTTGTAGGGCACCATCCGCACGAGCTCGTCGCCGCGCAGCTCGGCCTTGAAGTTGCAGCCGACGCCGCAGTAGGCGCACGTCGTGACCACGCTGCGGTCGGGCGTGCCGATCTCGTAGACCGACTTCTCCATCAGCGTGCCCGTCGGGCAGGCCTGCACGCAGGCGCCGCAGGAGACGCAGTCCGAGTTCAGGAACGACTCGTGCATGCCGGCCGAGACGCGGCTGCCGAAGCCGCGGCCCTCGATGGTGAGGGCGAAGGTGCCCTGCACCTCCTCGCAGGCGCGTACGCAGCGCGAGCAGACGATGCACTTCGACGGGTCGTAGGCGAAGTACGGGTTCGACTCGTCCTTCGCCATGTACTTGAAGTTGTCGGCCCCGTCACGCGTCGTCGGGAAGACGTGGTTGTCGCCGTCGTAGCCGTAGCGGACGGCGCGCAGGCCGACGACGCCGGCCTGGTCCTGCAGCTCGCAATCGCCGTTGGCGGCGCAGGTCAGGCAGTCGAGGGGGTGGTCGGAGATGTAGAGCTCCATCACGCCGCGGCGCAGCTTCTTGAGGCGCTCGGTCTGCGTGCGCACCACGAGGCCCTCGGCCACGGGCGTGGTGCAGGAGGACGGGGTGCCGTTGCGCCCCTCGATCTCGACCAGGCACAGCCGGCACGAGCCGAAGGCGTCGAGCATGTCGGTGGCGCAGAGCTTGGGGATCTCGATGCCCGCCTCGACCGCGGCGCGCATGATCGACGTGCCCGCGGGCACGGTCACCGCGAAGCCGTCGACGGTGAGGGTGACGGTCTCGGTCGCCCGCGAGGCGGGGGTGCCGTAGTCGGTCTCCTGGATCAGGGTCATCGAATCCTCCTCGCGGCCTAGCGGGCGGGGGTCTCCTGCGGCGAGGGCACGACCTCGTCGCGGAAGTGGTTGAGCACGCTCATGACGGGGTACGGGGTGAAGCCGCCGAGGGCGCACAGCGAGCCGTACTTCATGGTCTCGCAGAGGTCCTCGATCAGCTCGATCTGGGCGGGGACGTCGTCGCCCCGGCGGATCTTCTCGATCGTCTCGACGCCGCGCGTCGAGCCGATCCGGCAGGGGGTGCACTTGCCGCAGCTCTCCACGGCGCAGAACTCGAAGGCGAAGCGGGCCTGGCTGAGCATGTCGGCCGTGTCGTCGAAGATCGTCACGCCGGCGTGGCCGATCAGGCCGTCCTTGGCGGCGAACGCCTCGTAGTCGAACGGGGTGTCGAAGAGCGCGCGGGGGAAGTAGGCGCCGAGCGGGCCGCCGACCTGGACGGCCTTGACGGGGCGGCCGCTGAGCGTGCCGCCGCAGACGTCGTCGACGAGCTCGCCGAGCGTCATGCCGAAAGCGGCCTCGAACAGGCCGCCGTGCTTGACGTTGCCGGCCAGCTGGATGGGGATCGTGCCGCGGGAGCGGCCGACGCCGTACTCCTGGTAGGCGGCGGGGCCCTCGGCGAGGATCACGGGCACGGAGGCCAGCGAGATCACGTTGTTGATCACCGTCGGCTTGCCGAACAGCCCCTCGTGGGCGGGCAGCGGCGGCTTCGAGCGCACGATGCCGCGCTTGCCCTCGAGGCTGTTCAGGAGCGAGGTCTCCTCGCCGCAGACGTAGGCGCCGGCGCCGACGCGCACCTCGAGGTCGAAGGCGCGGCCCGACCCGAGCACGTCGGGGCCGAGGATGCCGTGCGCGGTGGCGGTGGCGATCGCGGACTCGAGCGCCTCGATCGCGTGCGGGTACTCGGAGCGCACGTAGATGAAGCCCTTGGTGGCCTCGACGGCGAGGCCGCTGATGGTCATGCCCTCGATCAGGACGAACGGGTCGCCCTCCATGATCATGCGGTCGGCGAAGGTGCCGGAGTCGCCCTCGTCGGCGTTGCAGACGATGTACTTGCGGTCGGCGCTCGTCTCGAGCACGGTCCGCCACTTGATGCCCGTGGGGAAGCCGGCACCGCCGCGGCCGCGCAGGCCCGAGTCGGTCACGGCCTGGACGACGTCGGCGGGCGCCATGGCGATCGCGGCGCGCAGGCCCTTGAGGCCGCCGTGCGCCTCGTAGTCGGCGAGGGAGAGGGGGTCGGTGATGCCGCAGCGGGCGAAGGTGAGGCGCGTCTGGCGCGCGAAGAACGGGATCTCCTCGGTCGGGCCGTGGCCGAGCGCGTGATCGCCGCCGTCCAGGAGCCCCGCGTCGAGGAGGCCCGGCACGTCGTCGGCGCCGACGGGGCCGTAGGCGACGCGGCCATGGTCGGTCTCGACCTCGACCAGCGGCTCGAGCCAGATCATGCCGCGCGAGCCGTTGCGCACGATCTCGACGTCGAGGCCGCGCACGGCGGCCTCGGTCTCGAGGGCGACGACGACGGCGTCGGCGCCGAGCGCGAGGGCGGCGGCGTCGCGGGGGACGTAGACGCGGGTCACGCGCCGACCCCCTCGGCGATGCGGCCGATCGTCTCCGGCGTGACGCGGCCGTGGACCTCGTGGTCGAGCATCGCGGCCGGCGCGCAGGCGCACAGCCCGAGGCAGTAGACGGGCTCGAGGGTCAGCGACCCGTCGGCGGTCGTCTCGTGGAAGTCGATCCCGAGGATGCGGCGCGCCTCGTCGGCGAGGGCGTCGCCGCCCATCGACTGGCAGGCCTCGGCCCGGCACAGCTTGAGGGTGTGCGCGCCCGCGGGCTCGGAGCGGTAGTCGGGGTAGAAGGTCATCGTGCCGTGGACCTCGGCGCGGCCCAGGTTGAGCACCTTGGCGATCGCCCGGATCGCGTCCTCGGGCACGCAGCCGAGCTCGTGCTGGACGGCGTGCAGGATCGGCAGAAGCGGCCCCTCGAGGTGCAGCATGCCCTCGGCGATCGCCGTCGCCCGGCGGTACGTCTCGCTCTGCTCCTGCTCGCCGTCCAGCACGAGCTCGGCTGCGTGCCCGAGGACGCGATCCGGGCGATCGCCAAGGTGCTCAACCTGGGCCGCGCCGAGGTCCACGGC
>JBEGMS010000072.1:0-5557 GCA_041182985.1 Actinomycetota bacterium | reverse complement strand
GGCGGACACCGACCGGCGGCCGCTCGCGGCCGGGATCGTCGGCGCGTCCGGCTACGCCGGTCAGGAGCTCGCGCGCATCCTCACGGGGCACCCGCAGATCCGCCCGGCGGTCCTGCAGGCGCGCTCCGACGGGTTCGCGCCGATCGGCGCGGCCGGCCTCGAGGGCTGCGACGTCGTCTTCCTCGCGCTGCCGCACGGCGAGTCCCGCGCCCTCGGGGAGGAGCTGCTCGAGCGCGGCGCGCAGGTCGTCGACCTCGGCTCCGACTTCCGCGTCGACGGGTGGACCTACGGCCTGCCCGAGCTGAACCGCGACGAGGTGCGCGTCGCCCGGGCCATCGCCAATCCCGGCTGCTACGCGACGGCCGCGATCCTGGGCCTCGCCCCGCTGGCCTCCGCGGGCCTGATCGACGGCCCCGTGCACCTCGACGGCAAGTCCGGGGTGACGGGAGCGGGTCGGACCCCGTCCGAGAAGACCCACCTGCCGGAGATCCACGGCGGCGTCACCCCTTACGCGGTCACGGGCCATCGCCACCTCGCCGAGATCGAGCAGGAGCTGACGCGCCTCGCGGGCGCGGAGCGGCTCGCGACGTTCGTCCCGCATCTCCTGCCGACGTCGCGCGGCCTGCTCGTGACCGCCCACGTCCGCCTCGTGGAGCGCCTCGACCAGGCCGACCTCGACGACCTCTACGCGGCGCGCTACGCCGACGAGCCGTTCGTGCGGCTCGGCGGCCACCCGGCACCCCAGCGGCTCGCGGGCTCGAACGTCTGCTGGCTCAACGCCTGGGCGGACGAGCGCACTGGCGCGGTGCTAATCGAGTCGGCGCTCGACAACCTGGTCAAGGGCGCGGCCGGGCAGGCGATCCAGAACGCCAACGTCATGCTCGGCGTCGAGGAGACAGCCGGCCTCGCCACGCAGGGGCTGTGGCCGTAGGCGCGGCGTACCCCCGCGGCTTCGCGGCCGCGGGCGTGACCGCCGGCATCAAGGCCTCGGGACGCCCGGACGTCGCCGTGGTCGCCGCGGAGCGCACCGTGCCCGCCGCCGCCGTCTTCACGCGCAGCCGCACGGCCGCGCCGCCGGTCGCCGTCTCGCGCCGCGCCATCGCCGACGGCCGCGCCCGCGCCGTCCTCGTCCAGAGCGGCAACGCGAACGCGGCCACGGGGGAGCGGGGGCTGCGCGACGCGGAGCGGATGGCCGAACTCACGGCGCAGGCGCTCGGCTGCGACGCCGCCGACGTCCTCGTCGCCTCGACGGGCGTGATCGGGGTGCCGCTGCCGATGGACCTCGTGGAGCCGGGCATCGCCGCGGCCGTGGGGGCGCTCGCGCCCGACGGCGGAGCGGACGCCGCGGCGGCGATCATGACCACCGACAACGCCCCCAAGACGGCGCAGCGCGACGTCGCCGGCGCACGCGTCGGCGGGATGGCCAAGGGCGCGGGGATGATCCGCCCCGACCTCGGCACGATGATCGCCGTCGTCACCACCGACGCCGAGCTCGACGCGGCGCAGGCCGACCGCATCCTGCGGGCCGCCGTCGACCGCTCGTTCAACCGCATCACCGTCGACGGCTGCGCCTCGACCAGCGACATGGTGGCGCTGCTCGCGAGCGGCGAGGCCGGAGTGGTCGACGAGACCGCCCTCGCGGATGCCGTGGGGTCCGTCTGCGAGGAGCTCGCCCTGCAGATCGTGCGCGACGGCGAGGGCGCGCGGCGGATCGCGCGCTGGGCGGTCACCGGCGCCGCGACCGAGGCCGAGGCGCGCACCGTGGCCTACGCGGTGGCCGAGGCGCAGCTCGTGCGCTGCGCGCTCCACGGCGGCGACCCCAACTGGGGCCGGATCATCGCGGCGATCGGCGCCAGCGGCGCGGCGATCGACCCGGACCGGATCGCGATCGCGCTCGGCGGGATCCCGCTGTGCGCGGACGGCGTGGCCGTCCCCGTCGCCGACCCCGCGTCGCTCGACCGCGCGGCGGCGCAGGACACCGTCGAGATCGTGATCGGCCTGGGGGACGGGCCGGGGGAGGCCCTCGTCTGGGGGTCAGATCTCTCGCAGGCCTACGTGGAGCTCAACGCGGAGTACACGACGTGACCGGCGCCCTGGTGGCCAAGCTCGGCGGCAACGCGCTCACGCTCCTGCCCGACGCCCTCGCGGCGGCGGACGGCCGCCCGCTCGTCCTCGTGCACGGCGGCGGCGCCCAGATCACGGCACTGATGGAGCGGCGCGGCATCCCAGCCCGCTTCGTCGACGGGCGCCGCTTCACCGACCTGCCGACGCTCGCCTGTGCGCGCGTCGCCCTCGCCGACGTCTCCGACGAGCTGGTCGGGGCACTGCGGGCGCTGGGCCGCGAGGCGCAGCCCTTCCGCCACGGCGAGCTCGTCACCTGCGCGCGCCGCATCGACCTCGGCCTCGTCGGCGAGCCCGTCGCGGTCGAGACGCGCCCCATCGAGGACTGCTGGGCCAGCGACCGCGTGCCCCTGATCGCGCCGATCGGGCGCGACGGGGAGTCGCCACGGCTGCTCAACGTCAACGCCGACGACGTCGCGAGCGCCGTCGCCGTCGCGCTCCGGGCGGACGAGCTCGCCTTCCTCTCGGACGTGCCGGGCGTGCTCGACGCGGCCGGTGCGGTCCTGCCGGAGATCTCCGCGGCGGCGCCGCCCGAGGCGTCCGGCGGGATGCTGCCGAAGCTCGAGGCCTGCGCGGCCGCGCTCCAGGGCGGCGTGCGGCGCGTGCGGATCGGCGCCGGGACGGAGGTGCGGCCGTGAGCCTGTCCGAGCGCGGCGAGCGCGTGATGATGACGAACTACCCGCCGCGCCCGCTCGGTCTGGTGCGCGGCGAGGGCTGCTGGGTGTGGGACGAGGACGGCAACCGCTACCTCGACCTGATCGCGGGGATCGCCGTGGTCACGCTGGGGCACGGCCACCCGGCGCCCGCCCGGGCGCTCGCGGAGCAGTCGGCGGTGCTCGGCCACGTCTCCAACCTGTACTGGACCGAGCCCGCCATCGCCCTCGCGGAGCGGCTCTGCGCGATCTCCGGCATGGAGCGCGCGTTCTTCTGCAACTCCGGCGCCGAGGCGAACGAGGCCGCGATCAAGCTGATGCGCCGCCACGGCCGGGAGACCGGTGGGTCAGCCAAGCACCGCATCGTCTGCCTCGAGGGCGCCTTCCACGGCCGCACCCTCGGCGCGCTGCAGGCGACCTGGGCGCAGCCGAAGAAGATCCCGTTCGAGCCGCTGCCGGCGGGCTTCGACCACGTGCCGCGCGACGACGCCGATGCCATCGAGGCCGCGATCGGCCCCGATACCGCCGGCGTCCTGATCGAGCCGATCCAGGGCGAGGGCGGCGTCCACGTGATCGACGAGGCCGTGCTCGAGCGCGCCCGCGCGGCCTGCGACCGCCACGGCGCGCTCCTGGTCTTCGACGAGGTGCAGACGGGGATCGGGCGCACCGGCGCCTGGTTCGCGTTCCAGCGCACGGACGTCCGGCCCGACGCGATCGCGCTGGCGAAGGGCCTCGGCTCGGGCCTGCCGATCGGCGCGGTGCTCTCGCGCCAGCTGGCCACCGGCTTCCAGCCCGGCGACCACGGCACCACCTACGGCGGCTCACCCGCCGTCTGCGCCGGGGCGCTCGCCGTGCTCGACGCGGTCGAGGACGAGGATCTGATCGGCAACGCGCAGCGCATCGGGGAGCGGCTCGAGCGGGGCCTCGTCGCCCTCGACGGCGTCGCGGCCGTCCGCGGCGCGGGGCTCCTGCGTGCCGTCGAGCTCGCCGGGGGCGATGCGGCCGGTGCGGCGACGGCGCTCCGGGCCGAGGGCGTGCTCGTCAACGCCGTCACCGAGACGGCGCTGCGGATCGCCCCGCCCCTCGTCATCGACGAGGCGCAGGCCGACCTGTTCCTCGCCGCGCTCGGGCGCGTCCTCGCCGCGCGGGGCTGAGCCGCTTGCGGCGAGGCGCATCGTCTCGCACACTTCAGCCACGGTGAAGCGCGCCTACGACTACCTCGTCTCGTTCGGGCTCGGCTACTTCTTCGGGCTCGGGGCGCTCGCGCTCCTGCATTACCTGACCACCTGGCCGGAGACGTACGACCAGGCCGCGCTGCTCGCGATCCTCAGCGGCGCCGGGGCGGTCGGCACCCGGCTCTACAACGAGCGCCTGCGGCCGGACGCCGACGAGTAGTCTCCGGGGCGTGTCGCGCCTCGTCGAGCGGATCCGCCCCGCGCAGGGCAATCCCGAGGGCGCCCTCGTGCTGCTCCACGGCCGCGGCGCCGACGAGCACGACCTGCTCCCCCTGATCGAGGTCCTCGACCCGGACCAGCGCCTCGTCGGCGTGACCCCGCGCGCGCCCTGTGCGGGCGAGCAGGGAGGCTTCCACTGGTACGACGTGGAGCGCGTCGGCTACCCCGATCCGGCGAGCTTCATCGCAGCGGCCGAGGCGCTCGGCGACTGGCTCGACGACCTGCCCGGCCGGATCGACGTGGCCGCGGAGCGGATCGTGCTGGGCGGCTTCTCGCAGGGCTGCGTGATGGCCTACGCCACGGGTCTCGCGGCCGACCGCGAGCCGCCGGCGGCGCTGCTCGCGCTCGTCGGCTTCGTGCCGCACGTGCCCGGGCACGCGCTCGACCTCGCCTCGGCCGACCGTCCGCCCGTCGCCATCGCCCACGGGTCCCGCGATCCGGTCATCGACGTCTCGTTCGGGCGCGCGGCCCGCGACGAGCTCGTCGCGGCCGGGATGGACGTGAGCTATCGCGAGACGCCGGTCGAGCACACGATCGACGGTGCGTGGCTGCCGGACCTGCGACGCGCCATCGGCCTCGCGCTGCGCCCGCCCGCGCTCGGCTGACGCCTACGAGATCCGGGCGGCGGTCCAGCTGAGCGGCTTGAGCTGCATCAGCTCGCTGGTCACCGGCATCGGCGCGGTCGTGACCGTGACCTTCGCGCCGGGGCGCACCTGCCCGACCAGCTCGACCGCGGCCTTGAGGGCGATCGCGCCGCGCCGGTCGATCGTGTCGCCGGACGAGGACTTGACCGAAGTCGGGCGGATCACGAGGCGCCCCGCGTCGCCACGGGTCGCGGCCCACGCCACGATGCCCCGGATCGTCAGGGTGACCTGGCTGGCCGAGGTCGCCATCGCGGGGTCGTCGGGGTTCGCCTGGACGATCGTGGCGCGCTGCAGCCACCGGAAGGGGGAGACGGCCGGCTGGCCGTAGTGGAGCTCGAAGTGGAGATGGCAGGGGGCGCCCTGCGCATCGCCGGTGCGTCCGACGTAGGAGATGACCTGGCCCTCCTTGACGCGCGAGCCGTTGCGCAGGCCCTTGGTCATCGCGCTCGATTCGTCACCCGCCACGCCCATGTGGATGTAGCGGTACCAGGAGCCGCGTCCGACGAGCGTGACCATCCAGCCCGAGCGGGAGCCCCAATCGAGGCGGACGGTGCCGTCGACGACGGCGATCACCGGTGTGCCGCAGGGGGCGAGCAGGTCGTTGCCCTCGTGGACCCCGGAGCCGCGGGGGTCGCCGAAGTCGTTGGTGTAGGTCGCGCCGCCGACGACGGGGAAGAGCGTGAAC
>JBEGMS010000071.1:0-2840 GCA_041182985.1 Actinomycetota bacterium | reverse complement strand
CGCGCCCCACGAGGTGCGGGCCCAGCCGGGCGGCAGGTCGAGAGCGGGGCGCGCGACGAGCGCGTCGAGCTCGTCGGGGTGCACGTGCAGCCGCCCGCCCGAGCGATGCGCGGCGAGGCGCCCCTGGCGCACCCAGCGGCGCACCGTCTCCTGCCCGCGGCCCGTGCGGGCCGCCGCCTCCGCGATCGTCAGCACGGCGCAGATGCTACACCTTTCTGGGAAGATCGTGCGATTTCCGTGGACGCGGGGGGCAGGGAGCGGTACGGTCTGCGCATCCGACGGCCCCCGCCCCGGCAGGGGTGACGCACGGCCGAGGATCCCTGTGGTAGGGTGCGCGTTCGCTCGCCGACCTGCCCGCGCCGAGCGTCCGTCGTCATACCTTCGAGCCCTAGGAGGGCCCGTGGCCTCTGCGAAGCCCCGCCCGAAGCGCCAGCGCCGCAACTTCTCCCATCTGGAGCAGACGCCGGCGGCGCGCATCCTCGACGTCCCGAACCTGATCGACATCCAGCGCGCGTCGTTCAAGCACTTCATGGAGAACGGCATCCGCGAGGTGATCGACGACATCTCGCCGATCGAGGACTACACCGGCACCCTCGCCGTCGAGTTCGGCGAGCACGTCTTCGAGCCCCCCGCGGTCTCGGAGCGCGAGTGCCGCGAGACGGACAAGAGCTACGAGTCGGGCCTGTTCATGACGGTGGCGTTCGTGAACAAGGAGACGGGCGAGATCCGCGAGCAGCGGGTCTTCATGGGCAACTTCCCGCAGATGACGGATGCGGGCACCTTCATCATCAACGGCACCGAGCGCGTGGTCGTGACGCAGCTCGTCCGCTCGCCCGGCGCCTACATCATGGAGCCGAAGGACGCGACGAAGCAGGTCTTCACCGCGAACCTGATGCCGCAGCGCGGCTCCTGGCTCGAGCTCGAGATCGACAAGAAGGGCCAGGTCTTCGCACGCATCGACCGCAAGCGCAAGCTGCCGGTGACGACGCTCCTGCGCGCGCTGCCCGAGGCGGACGCGATCACGGGCGAGGCCTTCGACACGCACTCCGACGAGGGCATCCGCAACCTGTTCCGCGACCCGGAGACGGGCGAGCCGAACCTGTTCATCGACTTCACGCTCGAGAAGGACCCGGCGAAGACGCACGAGCAGGCGCTGATCGAGGTCTTCAAGAAGCAGCGCCCGGGCGAGCCGCCGACGATCGACAACTCGCGCAAGCTGTTCGACACGCTGTTCTTCGACCCGAAGCGCTACGACCTGACGCGCGTCGGCCGCTACAAGCTCAACTCGCGGCTCGGCCTCGACGTCGACCCCGACGTCCGCGTCCTCACGCACCGCGACCTGATCGAGCTGGTCCGCCGCGTCGTGGTCCTGCCGGGCATGCTCGGCGTCAACGACCCCGAGATCCGCGACTTCGCGGAGGCCTGCCGCGAGATCCAGCGCCCCGACGAGGTCGCCCGCCAGCTCGACGAGTACGAGCACTTCGGCAACCGCCGCCTGCGCACCGTCGGCGAGCTCGTGCAGGAGGCGTTCCGCGTCGGCCTGTACCGCATGGAGCGCGTCGTCAAGGAGCGCATGACGACCGAGGACGTCGACACGATCACGCCGCAGACGATCATCAACATCCGGCCCGTGGTGGCGGCGCTGAAGGAGTTCTTCGGCTCCTCGCAGCTGTCGCAGTTCATGGACCAGACGAACTCGCTGTCCGGCCTCACGCACCGCCGCCGCCTGTCGGCCCTCGGCGCCGGCGGCCTGACCCGCGAGCGCGCCCCGATCGAGGTGCGCGACGTGCACCCGACCCACTACGGCCGCATGTGCCCGATCGAGACGCCGGAGGGCCCGAACATCGGCCTGATCGGCTCGCTCTCGTCGTACGCGACCGTCTCGGAGTTCGGCTTCGTGCAGTCGCCGTACCGCGTGGTCAAGGCCGGCGCCCCCACCAAGGAGGTCGTCTACCTCGACGCCTCCCAGGAGGAGAAGCACCTGATCGCCCAGGCGGACACCCCGCTGGACGCCAAGGGCAAGCTGGTCGGCCCCGTCACCGTGCGCCAGCACGGCGGCGAGCTCGCGATCGTCGAGCCGGACGAGGTCACCCTGATGGACGTCGCCCCCGAGCAGATCGTCTCGGTCGCGACCGCCCTGATCCCGTTCCTCGAGCACGACGACGCCAACCGCGCCCTGATGGGCTCGAACATGATGCGCCAGGCCGTGCCGCTGCTCGTGGCCGAGGCGCCCGTGGTCGGCACCGGCCTCGAGGCCCGCGCCGCGATCGACTCCGGCGACGTGGTCGTGGCGCTGCGCGCCGGCACCGTCAGCGAGATCGACGCCACGCAGATCACGGTCAAGGCCGCCGACGGCGAGGACCGCTACGAGCTGGTCAAGTTCATGCGCTCGAACCAGGGCACCCTGATCCACCAGAAGCCGATCGTCCTCGAGGGCCAGAAGGTCGCCGCGGGCGAGGTCATCGCCGACGGCTCCTCGTCCGACGAGGGCGAGCTGGCGCTCGGCAAGAACATGCTGGTGGCGTTCATGGCCTGGGAGGGCTTCAACTTCGAGGACTCGATCATCCTCTCCGAGCGGATCGTCAAGGACGACGTCCTCTCGTCGGTCCACATCGACGAGTACGAGGTCGACGCCCGCTCCACCAAGCTGGGCGACGAGGAGATCACGCGCGACATCCCGAACCGCTCGGAGGAGTCGCTGCGCGACCTCGACGAGATGGGCATCGTGCGCATCGGCGCCGAGGTCGGCTCCGGCGACCTGCTCGTCGGCAAGGTCACGCCGAAGGGCGAGACCGAGCTGACCGCCGAGGAGAAGCTGATCCGCGCGATCTTCAAGGAGA
>JBEGMS010000070.1:0-3247 GCA_041182985.1 Actinomycetota bacterium | reverse complement strand
TCCCCGGGGTGGTCGCCGGCGCCGCGGCGGCGGTGGCCGACGGCTCGGCCGGCGCGGGCGCGCCGCCGTTGCCGCTGACGATCACCGCCACGATGCCGCCCGCCACCGCGAACACGGCGAGGGTGGCGATGAAGCGGCGGATGTTGAACGCAGGGGCCTTCCGGCCGGCCGGGTCGGTGGTCTTCATCGGCATGGGGGGATGGGTCGTGCGACGGGGCGCATCATTGCCCGTCGAGCAGGCGGCGCGCGAGCCGGCCGTCGAGCTCCGGGATGGCGTCGATGCGGTCGACGGTGTCCTGCACGTCGTAGGCGACGCGGCGGAACGTGAACTTCGGCGAGCCGCCGGCGTCGTCGGTCTCCATGACGGCGTACGACGCGCGCGGGTCGAGGTCGCGCGGCTGGCCGACCGAGCCGGGGTTCACGATCGCCTTCTGCCCCTCCTTCGGCGCGAAGCACTCGCCGGGGAGGTCGGACGGCTTGTAGAACTCGAGGTCGTCGGTGAAGACGCCCGGGACGTGCGTGTGGCCGACGACGCAGACCCACTCGATCCGCGAGAAGATGCTCTGCATCTTCCTGGGGTCGTCGTAGGGCGTGTTCGGCGTGACGTACTCGTTGATGGGCTGGCGGGGCGAGCCGTGGACGTAGAGGATCCGTCCCTCGCGGACCTGCACCTTCAGGCGGTGGAGGAAGTCCCACCTGCGCACGGTGCTCGGCCCGTCGTGCTCGATCTGGCGGTCGATCTCGCGCCGCGTCCAGTAGGCCGCGGCCTCGGCCACGGGGTTGAAGTTGCTGGGCTCGTAGGCGACCCCGAAGTCGTGGTTGCCGAGCAGGCTCCAGGCGCACCGCTCCTGGACGATGTCGACGCACTGCACCGGGTTCGGCCCGTAGCCGATGATGTCCCCGAGGCAGATGATCCGGTCGACGCCCTGCTGCGCGATGTCCTCGAGGACCGCCTCGAGGGCCGTCAGGTTCGAGTGGATGTCGCTGATGATCGCGGTGCGCACCGATGGGCCCTTGGGGCGAGGATCCTAGCAGGAACCCCGCGACGCCCCCCGGACGGCGCCGCACGCGGCGCGCCCGCGCTCCTACCATGTCCGCCCGCATCCACGACCCCCCAGGGAGACCCTCGACATGGCCGACACCAAGCACTTCGACCTCATCGTCATCGGCGGCGGACCCGGCGGGTACGTCGGCGCCATCCGCGCGGCCCAGATGGGCAAGAAGGTGGCGTGCGTCGAGCGCTCGAAGCTCGGCGGCGTGTGCCTGAACTGGGGATGCATCCCGACCAAGGCGCTCCTGCACGCGGCGTCGATCTACACCGAGGCGTTCAAGCACGGCGCGGACATGGGCTTCGAGGTGGACCCGAAGAACGTGAGGCTCGACTGGTCGAAGGTGATCGGCCGGTCGCGCAACGTCGCGGGCACGCTCAACAGCGGCATCGCGTTCCTCTTCAAGAAGAACAAGGTCGAGCACTTCCAGGGCCACGCGAAGGTGCTCGCCGGCAAGACCGCCGGCGGCCCGTGCAAGGTGCAGGTCTCGAAGGCCGACGACGACTACTACAAGGGCACCGGCGCGGTGTCGAAGGACGACGTCGTGATCACCGCCGACAAGGTGCTGGTCGCGACCGGCGCGGCCCCGCGCGAGCTGCCGTTCGCCCCGAAGGACGGCAAGACGGTCATCTCGAGCTACGAGGCGATGTCGCTGCCCGAGCGGCCGAAGTCGATGGTCATCGTCGGGTCCGGCGCGATCGGCATGGAGTTCGCCTACTTCTACAACGCGTTCGGCACCAAGGTGACCGTCGTCGAGATGCTCGACCGCATCATGCCGGTCGAGGACGAGGACATCTCGAAGGAGGCGCTCAAGATCTTCTCGAAGCAGGGCATCGAGTTCAGGCTCGGATGCATGACGAAGGCGGTCGAGAGGACGGCCGCGGGCGCCAAGGTCACGGTCGAGGACCAGGCCACGAAGAAGAGCGAGGTCATCGAGGCCGAGAAGGTCCTGGTGGCGATCGGCGTCGCGGGGCGGTTCGACGGCCTGTTCGACGCGTCGCTCGGGCTGAAGACCGACAAGGGCCACATCGTCACCGACTACATGGAGAAGAAGGACAAGGCCACCTACGCGACGAGCGTCCCGGGCGTGTACGCGATCGGCGACGTGATCGGCCCGCCGTGGCTCGCGCACGTCTCGAGCGAGGAGGCGGTCGTCGCCGTCGAGCGGATGTTCGGCCACGCGTCCACCGGCGTGCACTACGACTCGATCCCCGGCGCCACCTACTGCAACCCGCAGGTCGCGAGCGTCGGGCTCACCGAGCGCGCCGCGAAGGAGAAGGGCATCGAGTACCGCGTCGGCAAGTACGGCCTGAAGAGCCACGGCAAGGCGATCGCCGACGGCGCCGCCGAGGGCCTCGTCAAGGTCATCGTCAGCAAGAAGTACGGCGAGATCCTGGGCGGCCACATCATCGGCGAGAACGCGAGCGAGCTGATCCACGAGATCTGCGTCGCGAAGGCGCTCGAGGGCACGGTGGACGACATCATCGCCACGATGCACGCCCACCCGACGATGGCCGAGAGCATCCACGAGGCCGCGCTCGGCGCCGAGGGGCGCATGATCCACGGCTGACGGGCGATCCCCGCCCGCACGCACCACGCAGCGACGCGCGGCCCGCCGGAGACGGCGGGCCGCGCCCGTTCAGGCGAGGAGGCTCGTCCCGGTCATCGCCGCGGGCTTCGGGAGGCCCATCATCGCGAGCATCGTGGGGGCGATGTCGGCGAGGCGCCCGCCCTCGCGCAGGCGCGCGCCCCGGAACGCCTCGCCCGCCACGAAGAGCTCGACGTCGAAGTTCGTGTGCGCCGTCTGCGGTGCGCCGGTGCGCGGGTCCTTCATCTGCTCGGCGTTGCCGTGGTCGGCCGTGACGACGAGGCTTCCGCCGCGCGCGAGCGTCGCGTCGACGATCGCCCCGACGCACGCGTCGACCGTCTCGCACGCCGTCACGACCGCCGCCATGTTCCCCGTGTGCCCGACCATGTCGGGGTTCGCGAAGTTGACGACGATGAACGGCTCGCAGTCGGGCGCGGCCAGCCGCGCCAGCACCGCGTCGCGCACGCCGTGCGCGCTCATCTCGGGCCGCTGGTCGTAGGTCTGCACGTCCTTGGGGCTCGGGACGAGCGCGCGCCGCTCGCCCGGGAACGGCTCCTCGCGGTAGTCGTTGAAGAAGAACGTGACGTGCGGGAACTTCTCGGTCTCCGCG
>JBEGMS010000069.1:0-3660 GCA_041182985.1 Actinomycetota bacterium | reverse complement strand
GCGCGCGTCAGGCCGGTCGTGGTCGAGAGCCCGAGCGACCCGCTCGTGGTCTGGACGGTGGCCAGCACGCTCGTCGATGACGCCATGTTCGCGATCGCCCAGGGGCCGAGTGAGATCGCCGTTCCCGCGCGCACGCTCGCCGAGCCCGTGGTGATCGAGGGGCTCGAGGCGGAGACCACCACCGTCTGCGAGGCGCTCGCCGCCGAGGTGTCGACGAACGCCGTGTCGTCGCCGTACTCGATCATGTAGCCGTTGACCTGGCCGGTGTTGCCGTCGCGCAGGTCGTTCCAGCAGGTGCCCGAGTTCCACTTGGTCACCGCCATGTCCTCGCCGCTCGAGCCATCGGAGTTGTTCGGCTCGTTGGCGCACCAGTTGGCGTAGGTCACCGTGGTGCCGCTGGAGGAGTAGTTGGCCGTGTTCGAGCAGCTGGTCGAGGCGTCGCCCGCGGTCACACAGGCCGCGCGCCAGAACTTCTGGTCCTTCTCGGAGGCCGGCATCCCCACCGAGTTCGCGAGGCGCCAGAGGCCCTCGAGGCCCTGATCGGTGTGCCCGATCCAGATGTTGGTGCCGGTCGTGTTGTTCTGGACGAACGTGTCCTCGGCAGCGGTGGTGATCGTGACCAGGTAGCCGCTCTTGCCGAGATACGTCGAGGCCTCGGCGGCGGTCTTCGCCGACGACCACGACGTGCCCGCCGCCGAGACGAACCGGTAGTAGTGCCCGTTCGCGGCGTTGTAGGTGACGTTGGAGTCGTAGTTCGCCGAGTTGACGCTGATGGTCGCCGAGCCGCTGGCCGGGGCGACCAGGGACAGGGTGGCGAGCGACGCGTTCGCGTTGGCCGGCGTGCCCCACATGCTCAGGGTCGTGAACGTGGCCGACGATGACGGCAGGGTGTAGCCGGTCGCCGCGGTCATTCCGGTGACCGAGCCCAGCTTCAGCGAGCCCGCGCCGGTGCTGATGGTGACCAGCACGTTCGTCCCGGTCGCCCCGGTGATGCGGTAGCCCGGCAGGGCCACGGTCGCACCAGCGGCAGCCGTCACCGTGCCGGTGCTCGAGACCGTCGTCGCGGCCCGTGCGGCGGGTGCCACCGGGAGGAGCGCGAGGGCGATCGCGACCAGCGCGGCGGGGCCGAGCACGGCCCAGCGCGGGGCGGAGCCGCCCCGCCGCCATGCGGCGCGACGCCCCTGATGAAGCGCTCCTCGAGATGCTCGATTGGCACGCATGTGCTGCCCTGAATGGTAGGGCGAAATGCGGCCTCGGCAACCGCCGCTGTCGCGAAAACCGAACGCCCGCGGGCGCCGGGAACCCGGCCGGTGTGCCAGCCCACCGCCCCGGGTACCCTGCAGCGGTGCGCAGCCTCCGCTACACGATCGTCGACGTCTTCACCTCGACCCCGCTCGAGGGCAACCCGCTGGCCGTCTTCACGGGCGCCGACGGGCTCCCCGACGACGTCATGCAGGCCCTGGCGCGCGAGACGAACCTGTCCGAGACGACGTTCCTGCAGCGGGCCACGGAGGGCGGCACGGCGCGCCTGCGCATCTTCACCCCCGCCGCGGAGCTGCCCTTCGCCGGCCACCCCGTCCTGGGCTCCGCCTGGGTGATCGCGCGGGCCACCCCGATCCACATGATCGGCTTCGAGACAGGCATGGGCCTCGTGCCCGTGGCGATCGAGCGCGACGGCGGCACGCTGGTGGGCGCGCGGATGACGCAGCCCGAGCCCCTGATCGGACCCGCCGACGTCGATCCGGATGCGCTCTCCACGGCCCTCGGCACGCCGCTGGTCGGCGAGCCGATGCGGGCCGCCAACGGCATCTCCCACCTCCTCTGCCCCGTCGCCGACGTCTCGGCGGCCCGCCCCGACCTGCGCGCCCTCGCCGACTACGACGTGGGCACCGTCTACCTGTGGGCCCCGCCCGCGGGCGACGAGCTCCGCACGCGGATGTTCTCGCCGCTCGACGGCATCAACGAGGACCCGGCCACGGGCTCCGCGGCCGGGGCGCTCGGCGCGCACCTGCTCGCGAGCGGCGTCGTCGGCCCGGGCCGGATCACGATGGTGCAGGGCGTGGAGATGCTGCGCCCCTCCCGGATCGAGGTCGACCTCGCCCCGAGCGAGCCGCCGGTCGTCGGCGGGCAGTGCGCGGTCGTCGCGCGCGGGGAGTTCCAGCTGTGAGCGCGCCGATCCCGCCCGGGCGCAAGACCGTGGCGATCCGCTGGCGCGATCTCGACGGCTTCAACCACGTCAACAACGCCGTCTTCCTCAACTACCTCGAGGAGGGCCGCGACGCCTGGCTCGCGAACGCCCTCGGCGATGGCGAGCCGACCATGAACGAGTTCGTGGTGCGCCACATCTCGATCGACTTCGTCTCGCAGCTGACCCAGGAGGACGGCGCGGTCGAGGTCGTCGTCGCGGTCGAGAGGGTCGGCGGCTCCTCGATCACGCTGCGCGAGACCGTCACCGCCCTGTCCGACGGGCGCATCGCGGCACGCGCGACCGGGGTCCTCGTGCACACGAACGCCGAGCACACCGAGTCGCGGCAGATCCCGGCCGACCTCAGGACGCGCCTCGAGGCGTCGATCGACGCCTAGGCCTCAGTCCGGCACGACGACGTAGGCGGCCTCGACCGCGGGGGTGATCCAACGCCTCCCGTCCTCGGCGATCAGCCGGTACGCCGGCAGCAGCACGATCCCGCCATCCGGCCCGTACACGGTCGTCAGCGCCCGCTCCGTCGACACGATCACCGCCTTGACCGCGTAGGCGATCGCAGCAGGGCGCCCGTCGACCGTCGGCAACGGGGCGACGTCGGCGAGGCCCGGCTCGACAGCGGGCTGCACGCCGCCCGACTCCCAGTCGGGCGTCGTCAGCGACGCCCACAGCGCGTCGCGCGTCCGCACGACGGCGCTGCGCTCGCCCACGATCGGGTACCCGTGGACGGGCTCGAGCCGCGCCACGGACCCGCTGGCCGACTGCACGACACCGCCGGGCCCGAGCGACAGCCAGGTCGAGAGCGGCGTGCGCTGGCCGCCGACCAGGGCCGTGGCCGATGCCCACGCGGTCGCGCCGTCGGCCTGCACGTCCCATGCCTGGGCCACGGGATCGAGCCCGGCCGCCCGCAGCGCCGCCTCGGTCCGCGCTCGGGCCTGGTCGGCAGTCGGGGCCGGGCCCGCGGGCGCGGGACACGGCTCGGGCTCGGCGATCCCCGCGTCCGCCGCCGCGGCGTCGGCCCGCGCGTCCCCCTCCGCCGCGAGCGGCGTCGCGCAGGGCTGCGCGGCGGGATCCCCGTAGGACCACTGCAGCCCGCCGGGACCGGCGCTCACCGTGACGAGCGGCCCCGTTCCATCGGCGGACCCGACGCTCCACATCCCGCTGGCCTCGCGCGGCGCTCCCGCCAGACCGAAGGCGGCCGCCAGCGCCGCGGCGAGGGCGGCCGGGTCGCCGTCTGCGACCACGCGGTAGCCGCCCGCGGTGCCCGGCGCGTCGGCGAGCCCGGCGGCGGGTGCGAGGAGGGCGATGCCCCCGTAGCCGGGCATCCCGATCGCGGACGTCGCGGACGATGCCTTGCCCGCGTCGGCCGCCGGTCCGCCCGCAACGGAGGCCTCGGGCGCGCCGAGCGGCGCCGATCCCACGGCATCCCGGTCCGCGGGCGCCGTCCGGGGGTGTCGCTG